>CAIXOY010000526.1 GCA_903921135.1 uncultured Gammaproteobacteria bacterium | reverse complement strand
CGGGGCGGTGGCAAAACCGAACTCGTCGGCGCCGAGCAGCGCGCCGATCACCACATCACGGCCGGTCTTCATCTGGCCATCGGCCTGCACGCGGATGCGGCCACGCAGACGGTTAAGCACCAGCGTCTGCTGCGTCTCGGCAAGACCGAGTTCCCACGGGGTGCCTGCGTGCTTGATGGAAGACCACGGCGAGGCGCCGGTGCCACCATCGTGGCCCGCGATCACGACATGATCGGCCTTCGCTTTTGCAACGCCCGCCGCGATGGTGCCCACGCCCACTTCCGAGACCAGCTTCACGCTGATACCCGCCTGCGGGTTCACGTTCTTCAGATCGTGGATCAGCTGCGCCAGATCCTCGATGGAGTAGATGTCGTGGTGCGGCGGCGGGGAGATCAGGCCCACGCCCGGCACCGAGTAGCGCAGGAAACCGATGTACTCGCTCACCTTGTGACCGGGCAGCTGACCGCCCTCGCCGGGCTTGGCACCCTGCGCCATCTTGATCTGGATCTGGTCGGCCGAGACCAGATACTCCGCCGTGACGCCGAAGCGACCGGAGGCCACCTGCTTGATGCGTGACCGCAGCGAGTCGCCCTCCTGCAGCACCTGGTCTGAGGCGATCACGCCCGCACCCAGTACCTCTGACACGCTCGTACCGCCAGCGATCTTTTCGCCCTTCATGTCGCGGCGGTAACGCGCAGGGTCTTCGCCGCCCTCCCCCGTGTTCGACTTGCCGCCGATGCGGTTCATCGCGATCGCGAGGTTGGTGTGGGCCTCGGTGGAGATGGAGCCAAGCGACATGGCGCCGGTGGCGAAACGCTTCACGATATCCGCCGCAGGCTCGACCTCGTCCAACGCAATCGCCTTGGCGGGATCCACCCGGAACTCGAACAGACCGCGCAGGGTCATGTGACGCTTCGACTGGTCGTTGATGATCTGCGCGTATTCCTTGTACGTGTCGTAGCGGCCCGCGCGCACGCTGTGCTGGAGCTTGGCGATGGAATCCGGGGTCCAGAGGTGCTCCTCGCCGCGAGCGCGCCAGGCGTACTCGCCGCCGGTCTCGAGCATGCTCTCGAGCAGCGGGTCGTTGCCGAAGGCTGCGCGGTGGGTGCGGATCGCTTCCTCCGCGATCTCGAAGACGCCGATGCCACCCACCTGCGAGGCAGTGCCCGGGAAGTACTGCGCCACTGTGTCCCCGTCGATGCCGATGGCCTCGAAGATCTGCGCGCCGCAGTAGGACATATAGGTGCTGATGCCCATCTTCGACATGATCTTGGAGAGACCCTTGCCGATCGCCTTCACGTAGTAGCGGATGGCTTTCTCGCCGGCGGCCTGATCGGCTGCGCGGGCCTGCAGGGTTTCCATCGCGAGATAAGGGTGGATGGCCTCGGCGCCGTAGCCAGCCAGCACCGCGAAGTGGTGGACCTCGCGGGCGGAACCAGTCTCGACCACGATGCCGGCGGCCGTACGCAGCCCCACGCGCACGAGGTGGTCGTGGATGGCCGAGAGCGCGAGCAGCGCCGGGATCGCCACATGATCACGATCCATGCGGCGGTCCGTGATCACGAGGATGTTGTAGCCGCCCCGGATCGCGTCCACGGCGGCGGCGCACAGCGAGGCGAGCTTTGCCTCCACGCCCTCGTTGCCCCAGGCGAGCGGGTAGACGATATCGAGCTCCCGCGTGCGGAACTTGCCGCCCGTGTGGGCCTCGATATCGCGCAGGCGCTGCATATCGGTGAAGTCGAGTACCGGCTGCGAAACCTCGAGCCGGATCGGCGGATTCACTGCGTTGATGTCGAGCAGGTTCGGGCGCGGCCCGATGAAGCTCACCAGCGACATCACGATCTCTTCGCGGATCGGGTCAATGGGCGGGTTTGTGACCTGCGCGAAGAGTTGCTTGAAGTAGTTGTAGAGAGGCTTGTTGCGGTTCGACAGCACCGCGAGCGGGGCGTCATTGCCCATGGAGCCGATACCTTCCTCACCGAGGGCGGCCATCGGGTCCAGTACGAACTTCATGTCCTCCTGCGTGTAACCGAAGGCCTGCTGGCGATCGAGCAGGTTCTCGGGGGAGGCGTCCTCAGGCTCGCCCGTGGGCAGGTCGTCCAGACGGATGCGGACGTTTTCGATCCACTG
>CAIXOY010000525.1 GCA_903921135.1 uncultured Gammaproteobacteria bacterium | reverse complement strand
GCGCCAGAGCTCAATCCGCTCGTGCGGTCGCTGTTCCTTGATCTGCGTGAGGCCATGGGCTGCCGCTGGCTCAGTCGCGATGACAGCGCGAAGCCCCTGCTGCGTGAACTGGCGTCGGGGAACTGCGTGGGTTTTGCCACCGACACGCGTTTCGACCAGGGGCGGATGGTGAGCTTCTGCGGGTACGAGGCCATGACGAACACGGCAGCTGCGCGCCTCGCGCTGCGCTACCAATGCCCACTCATCACGGTGCGATGTGACCGCCTGCCGGGCGAGCGTTACCGGATGGTGCTGACGCGGCTGATCAGCCCGGACCCCGCCTGCGGGAACGCTGACGAGCAGGCGCTTGGCATGACGCGGGAGATGAACCTCGAGTTCGAACGCTGGATCCGCCAGAACCCTGGACAGTGGGTCTGCATGAAGCGGCGCTGGCCCCGCAACCCCTCCCGCCCCTAGGGGACGGCAGTGCGATCAAACGGGCCATGCCCGCGACAGTCTCCCGTGGGAGCGGGCCATGCCCGCGACAGTCTCCCGTGGGAGCGGGCCATGCCCGCGACACCTCCCAGTGGGCCCGCGCCGCTCAACCCGGGGCATACGCTCCCAGCGTGCTGGAGAACGTGCGGTAGCTGAACGCATGGCGCGATGCTGCGTCGGGCTCGCTCATCCACGAGCGGAGCTTCTTGCCGCCAAGGGCCCGCAGCACGCCCGCCTGAAGCAGTCGTAAACCCAACACCGCTGTCGTCAGGCCGGTCCATAGCATGACGGCATAAAGCCCCCACTCGGGCTGTCCTGCGAGCAGCGCTACAGTGAGCAGGATGAGGCAAGGGTTGCGCCGCGCCGTGACCAGGCGGAACCATGCATCGAAGGGGCGCCAGCTGAACACCGAGCAATCGGCAAGCAGGTGGAACGCTCCCTCGACTACCCTGCCCCCGATGTATCCCGCGAGGATGAGCGGGTAGATCTCGGCCGCGCTCAGCAGGCCGAGCAAATCCAGTTCAGCGAAAGCCTCGCCCCAGCAGATGTACCAGACAGGCGGGTGCAGCAGATCGATGCCGTGGTCGAAGTAATGCCCGGCGCGGCTCGACTGCACCGTCACCCGGGCGAGCTTTCCGTCCACGGTGTCGAGCAGCGTCATGAGCCACCCGGCGGCCAGCCCGCTCGCGAAGTGACCCTGCACGAACAGCCATGCCGCAGCGCACGTCAGCAGGAAGCTCACCGTGGTGACGGCATTCGGCGTGATGCCGGAGGCCGCACACCACCGCACGATGCGCTTGGCGGGTCGCGGCCACATCCACTTCGTTACCAGGTCGGTGATGCCTTTGTAGGCGTTGCCATAGAGCTGGTCCTCCAGCGCCCCTTGCCGGGCCTGCGTCAGGGGTTCGAGGAGCGGGGGCTCCGCGCGGCGCAGTTTCACGTCGAAACTGGCGAGTTCCGTAGACGAGATCTCGCGCAGGTGCGCCGGCAGCGCAAGGTCCGCCTCGAGAAGGGCTGCACTGACCGGCCCGGCATCACCCGCATCCACAAAGGCGGCTGCACGGCCGCCGTCGCGGGCACAGCGAAGCACCGTGCCAGGCCGCGCGAGGAGCGAGGAAATGGTGCGGGTCTCGAAGAGATACTCCGCCCGAAGCAGCAGTACGGACTCACCGCTGGCACTGAGGTCCATGCCCAGCGATGCAAGCTGGCGGCGCAGGCGTTCTGCAGCGCCGAGCCCCCAGAGCGTGACCGACGATTCGCCAACGATACGGACAGCTACGGTCATGTCTGGGATTCCGATAGAGTTCAGGTTGTCACGCGCATCAGTGGCGCATGTGGGCCGGAGTAAGGGTTTGCGCCCGAGCGCCAACCGAATTGCCGGAGAATAATGCCCCGCCCTGACCCGGGCCAGCCCCTGCTTCAAGTGGATGAAACGCCCGCTGATCCTGCGCGGCGCGCGCCGCACGGCCCGCGTCGGCAGCAACCACCCTGTCACGACGGGAGAACACCGCGGATGATGCCGCCAGTCAAGTACCTCGAATGCGAGGGGCGCCGCGTGGCGTTGCGCCTGTTCCGCCCGCCGGAACGCATAACACCGCCGCGTGCACGCGTGCTCTTCGTGCACGGCTGGACCGGCGCGCAGGACGCGAACGATGTACGCCTCGCGCGGGTGCTCGCACGCGATGGTTTCCTGTGCCTCAGCTTCGATCTGGGCGGCCACGGATTGAGCGATGGGCAGCTGCATGACTTCACTCTGGAGGATTTCCTCGCACAGACCCGCGCCGCCTTTGACTGGCTGACTGACGCCGATGACAGCGGCAGCCCGATCGCCGTGTGCGGCTGCAGTCTGGGGGGGTATCTCTCGATACTTCTCTCCAGGGAGCGCCCGGTGTCGGCGCTCAGCCTGCGCGTACCTGCCAACTACCCCGACGGGATCTTCGCCGCTCCCCCGGTAGGGCAGTACATCGAAAGCGGCGCCTCGCGTGCGTGGCGATCCGCGCCGCGCAGCCCGGCAGAGAACCGCGCCCTCGCCGCCCTGCGGGACTTCATTGGGCCCGTGCAGATCATTGCAGCCGGACGAGACGAATCGATCCCGCTGCAGACGATCCGCAATTTCGTGGCTGCTGCAGAACCGGCCCGCCTCGATTACCACCTGCTGGAGGAGGCCACCCACACGCTCTACGAGATTCCCGCCATGGGCAAGCTCTCGTTCCGGTTGTTGCGGAACTGGCTGCTCGGACTCTGGCCGGATCACTGAGGAACATGCATGAGCATCGCATCACGGATACGCACCATCCCCCACTATCCGCGCGAGGGGATCATGTTTCGCGACATCACCACATTGCTGCAGGACGCAGAGGGCTTCGGCGTGATGATCGGCTCGCTGGTGGAACGCTACCGCGATCAGCCCATCGACAAGGTGGCCGCCGTCGAGGCACGTGGATTCATCCTCGGAGCACCGCTCGCGTGGGCACTCGGTGCCGGCTTCGTGCCCATCCGCAAGCGCGGCAAGCTGCCGGCCGGCGTGATCGGTCGCGATTACGCGCTGGAGTACGGCATGGACAGGCTCGAAATCCATACGGACGCCATCAGCCCGGGCGAGCGGGTGCTGCTGGTGGACGACCTGATCGCGACGGGTGGCACCGCAGAAGCGGCAGCCGGGCTGGTGCGCGACCTGGGAGGACACATCGTCGCCTGCGCCGCAGCCATCAACCTGCCCGATCTGGGCGGAACGCAACGGCTGGAGGCCCACGGCATACCGACGTTCTGGCTCACCGAGTTCAGCGGGCATTGAGCTCCGCGGGAAACACAGAAAGACAGGGGAGAACACATGACACTGCAGCGGCGACAGTTCCTGATCCGGGCAGGCGTGCTGTCGCTCGGCCTCCGGGCGACGGACATCCGCGCGGCATCCGCGAGCGCCACGGAACGCCGCGCGGCCAGCGACTTCGATCCGGTGGAGCGTTCGCTCGTCTTGTTGCAGCGCGCGATGACGCGTGGTGAGGTGAACTCCGCCGCGCTGGTGGCGGCCTACTTCGATCGCATCGCCCGTTTCGACCACGCCGGGCCGCAGTATCGCTCGGTGCTGGCGATCAACCCGGCTGCGCTGGATGCCGCACGCACGCTGGACCAGGAGCGCAAGGCCGGAAAGATACGCGGCCCGCTGCACGGCATTCCGCTGCTGATCAAGGACAACATCGAGACACTGGATCCGCTTCCGACCACCGCGGGTTCACTGGCCCTCGCGCAGTCTTTTCACCCGTCGGACGCCCCCCTGGTGGCACGCCTGCGCGCGGCCGGCGCGGTCGTGCTGGGCAAGGCGAACCTCAGCGAATGGGCGAATTTCCGCGGCGATCATTCCATCAGCGGCTGGAGCGCAGTGGGCGGCCAGACGCGCAATGCCTATGACCGCCTGCGCAACCCTTCGGGCTCGAGCGCGGGTTCTGCCGTGGCGGCCGCAGCGAGTTTCTGTGCAGCCGCCATCGGAACGGAGACCGACGGCTCGATACTCTCGCCCGCCTCGGTAAACGGGCTTGTAGGCCTGAAACCCACGGTGGGCACGGTGAGCGGCAAGGGTATCGTGCCCATCACGCCGCGGCAGGATACGGCTGGCCCCATGGCGCGCTCGGTGGCGGATGCCGCGCTGCTCTTTGCCGCGATGCATGAGCCGGGCAAGGCAGCGGCACCGGGGCTCGCCGAACTGGAGGCCATGCGCCTGCGCGGGCTGCGCATCGGCGTGCTGGCGCCCGCAGCCTCATCGCACAGGGGTGCGGCGGATGTGCACCAGGACGTACGCGCTGCGCTGCTGCAGGAAGGTGCGGTTTTGGTCGATACGGACGCACCCGCCGGTTTCGCCGTCTTCGGGGACGCCGAATACGAGGCCATGCTCTTCGAGTTCAAGGCAGCGATCGGGAGCTACCTCGCCGGGCTGGACCCCGCACGGGTCCCCACTCGCACGCTCGCCTCCCTGATCGACTTCAACCGTGCGCACCCCGCCGAGGAACTCAGGCTCTTCGGCCAGGAAATCTTCGAACTCGCAGAGACCAAAGGCGGCCTCGACGACCCGGCCTATCGCAAGGCGGTGGACGCGGTATCGCTCGGCGCGGATACCGACGGGCTGGCAACACTCTTCACGCAGACGCGGGCGAGCCTGCTGCTCGCGCTCTCGAACGGCCCTGCGGAACTGATCGACACGGTGTGGGGCGAGCGCCCCGATGGTGGCTGGCCGCAGATCGCCTCGGCCGCGGCGGCGGCAGGGTATCCGAGCATCACACTGCCGGCGGGTACGATCCACGGCCTGCCCATCGGCGTGACGCTGGTGGCGCGGCGCTTCGAAGAGAGCGCGTTGCTGTGCGCGGCGTTCGCGCTCGAGCGCGTGCTGCAGGCGCGCAAGGCGCCCGTGATCGGCTAGTTGCCGGTCGGTGCAAGACACAACCGCGGCAGATGGAGGCATTGCGGCGCGGCTCAAGGCCCGCCGCCGAGTTCCTTCACGATACGATCCAGAAATGCGAGCCCCTCCATGGGTTCGCTCCCCGCAAGCACCGCGTAGCGGTCGCTCTCGTCGAGCGGCAGATACTGCGCCAACTGGTAGGCAAGCTCCGCGGCATCGCGCGGGTGGGGCTGCACACCGAGCCGCGCGAGCGCCGGGTGCTCGGCCAGCCCCGCCATTATCTCTGCGAGATGCGCATATCCCGCGTCCACCGGATGAGGCTCGGCATCGGCAAGCCACTCCACTTCGGCGAGCAGCAGGTGATCGGCTTGCTCACGACAGGCGCCCACGCGGAACCGCCGGCCGCCTTCCACCGTGATGCGCAAGCGGCCCGCGGGCAGGCCATCCCAATCGACGATACCGGCCAGCGTACCGATCTCGGAGATGGCGGGCGGCCGCGTGCCTTGCGCCAGAATCACCTCGTGGCCGTCGGTGATGCGCACGATGCCGAAGGCGATCTCGCCCTTCATGCAGCGGGTGACCATGTCGAGATAGCGCGGCTCGAAGATCTGCAGCGGGATGCGGCCGCCGGGCAGCAACACCGCTCGCAGCGGGAACAGTGCGATTTCATCCATGCCGGTAGACCGGCGGAACAGCTATCACGACAGCACCTCGAGGAGTTCGTCCAGCATCATCAGCGAAAGCCCCCAGATGCGTCGCCCGCCGAAGAGGTAGCAGGGCAGTTCGAGCGGCACGCCGTTCGGTGCCCAGCGCATTCTTTCGCGGTTGGCACGGTCGGCGAGGAACGCGAGCGGAATCCATACGGTTTCAGCGACCTCGTGGTTTGCCTGAAGGGGAAAGCGCTCCGGCAGGCCGAACACATAGGGCGTGACCACCATCGGCCCGTGGCGCAGGCGACCGTGCGCGGCAACATCCGAGAGCCGACCGAGCAAACGGGCAACGCCCTCGGCCTGCAGGCCGACCTCTTCTTCGGTTTCGCGCAAGGCCGTGGCCAGCGTGTTGCGGTCTGCCTTGTCCTTGCGCCCGCCAGGGAAAGCCATGTGCCCCGACCACGGATCCCCCTCGCGATCGGCGCGCCGGATCATCAGCACCGACAGACCTTCTTGCGGGCACTGGTGCAGGAACAGGGCCACCGCGGAGCGCGCCCAGACGCGGCGCATGAGTTTGCGCCGCGGGCGGTGGGCATCGAGCAGTTGCGATGCAAGATCGAGATCCCGCAGAGACTGCCGCTCTGTGATGGCGGAATGGGGCATGGGGTGTCCGGTTGTGCTCTGCCGCGCTTGGACCGCGAGTGGCTCGCCGGGCGACAATACCCAATCGGTCCGGGATTTTCATGCATGGCAGGCACGACTTTGCACACCGGCCCCGCGTGGCTGCGTCTGGAGCAGGCAACGCTTCGCCTGGGCGGACACCTGTTCTTCAGGGGCATCGACTGGGAGGCACACGAGGGCGAGCAGTGGGCGGTGCTCGGTGCGAACGGCGCGGGCAAGACCGCGCTCGCCGCGCTGGCCACCGGAGCACTGCACCCCGCCGGGGGAACCGTCTGGCTGCGGCCCGATATCGATCCGCTGCGCGATATCGGGCAGATCTCCTTCGAGACCGAGCGCCAGATCTGCGAGGACGACGCCCGTCACGACATCAGCGAGTTCCTCGATACGGCGGTGGACCAGGGCACCACGGCCGGCGGACTGCTGCACGCCGTGAGCGAGGACGCCGCTGCAATCGCCGAGGCAGTGGCGGCACTGAACCTCGGACATCTGCAGGGGCGCGGCCTGCGCTTCCTGTCGAGCGGGGAGAGACGCCGCACGCTGCTGGCGCGCCTGCTGCTGCAGGCGCCCCCCGTGGCCGTACTGGACGCCCCGTTCGAGGGCGTGGACGCACGCTCGCGCGCCTTGCTGCAGGCGATGCTCGCGCGCTTGCTCGCGAGTCGTACTCGGGTGCTGTTGCTCACGCGCCGGGCCGAGGACATTCCCCCCGGTATCACGCATGTTCTGGTGCTGGACGAGGGCCGCGTCGTCGCCCGTGGCCCGCGAGCAGAACTCACCGGCTTGCTCTCACAAACGGCATCCATGGGCCATGCGATCAGCCTGCCGCCGATCCCGGCAGACATCGCCAGCGCCCAAGCGCTCCCCGATGGCCCCCTGATCGAACTCGTTGATGTGCACGCGCACTACGGCGAGAACACCGTGCTGGACGGCGTGAGCCTGAGGATGGCACGCGGCGAGCACCTGTGCCTCGCCGGCCCGAACGGTTGCGGCAAGTCGACGCTGCTCGCGCTGGTGTGCGGCGACAACCCGCGCGCCTACGGTCAGCAGGTGCGCGTCTGCGGGCGGCTGCGCGGCAGCGGGGAACCCGTGTGGGAGCTCAAACGCCGCTTCGGCATCGTGAGCAACGCACTGCATCTGGACTACCCCAAACGCACGCGCGTGCAGGACGTGGTGCTGAGCGGCTTCCACGACACGCTGGGGCTCTACGAGAGTTGCTCGCCCGCGGAGTTCGCGTCGGCGTCGGGGTGGTTGCAAGCGCTGGGCCTTGGCGCCCAGGCGGGGCAGCGTTTCGATGCGCTGTCCTTCGGTACGCAACGTCTGGTGCTGATCGCGCGGGCGATGGTGAAGGCGCCGCCCATCCTGATCCTGGACGAGCCCTGCTCCGGGTTGGACGGACCCAACCGCAGCCGTGTGCTCGCACTGATCGAACAGATCGGCGAGAGCGGGCGCACCACGCTGCTCTACGTGAGTCACGAGGCCGAGGAAACACCGCGCTGCATCCGCCGGCGCGTGGAGTTCCGCGCGCGTCCGGAAGGCGGCTACGCGCTGGTGGAGAGCTGACTCAGCCGCTCGCCGCAGTGGCCCGGGCCAGCACCTCTTCGAGGCGCTGGCGCAGTTCCGGTTCGGGCTGCTGGGCAAGGCCCTTGCGGGCGAGTTGCCCGGCGAGTTCACGCTGCCCCTGCGCGAGCCTCAGCAGGGCGAGTTCGCAATAGACCGCGGGATCCCCCGGCTGTATGCGCAACGCGCGCTCCGCGGCGGCCACGGCCGCGTCCAGATCACCGCGCCGGCGTGCGCCGTCGGCGCTCGCGAGCAGGGCATTCACCGCGTTGTTGGTACTTCGGGCGGGCACGTGGCCCTCCTCGATGACGGCGGCAGCGGGAGGAGCAGACGCCTCGCCCGCCGCGGGCACCGGTTGCGCGGCGCCGGGATACGCCTCTGCGGGAGCGGGATAGCCCTCGGCGCTGCCCGCGGGATAGGTGCTTGCCGACCCGGCGGGATAACTGCCCACCGCGGGTGCTTCGCTGGAGGATTGCACGGTGATGTCGCCCGCATCACCCGCGGGCAACCCGGGGCTGGCGGCTGCAGGCGCAGTGGCGGGATAACTCCGCGCCGCAGCACCTGCAGGGTAGGCGCGCGCAGCGGGGCGCTCCGCAGGGTAGGTGCGCGGGGCAGTGCGACGCGCAGGCGCAGAGGCCCGCGCATGGCCCGCGGCACCCGGCTCCGGCACATCCACCCGCGGCGGCGAGGGTCCTTCGGTGATGCAGGCCGACAGCACCAAAGGCAGCAAAAGGCCGAGCAGCGCGCGAAAGGGCAGAGGCAGGACGCCAGGGATCACGGGTCACTCCCGGGGAATGCAGGGGGTCGGTGAGCACGAAGTGTAGTCAGGCAGGGGCGAGTGCGCTGCGCCCATGACTGGCTGGTCCCTCACTGGCTGAACCAGCGCTCCCACCAACTTTCTTTCTTGCCGGGTTCGGACGGTGCTTCCTGCGGCGTGTCCTGCGGCGTGGCGGCCGGCGGCGCCGGGGTGCTGCCCGGCCGCGTTTCCCAGGGCCAGCGAAGCCCGCCACTGCCGCCGCAGGAGGACTGGTAACTCGGCACCGTGCCCGGGAGGAAGGGAATCAGGCGCGCACCAGGGCAGCCCTCGGCGCTCAGACCACCACTTGTCTCGTCGATCCATGTCTCCACCACGCCCTCGGGCGGGCGGGGTTTGCGGGGCACGCGGCTCACCTCGGCCATGAGCCGTGACCACACGCGCAGCGCACCCGTGGCGCCCGTGAGCCCGGTCACGCCGTTGTCGTCACGCCCGATCCAGACCACCGCGAGCAGATCGCCCGCGTAGCCCGCGAACCAGGAGTCCCGCATATCGTCGGTGGTGCCGGTCTTGCCCGCCACCGTGAGCCAGCCCGGCAGGCGACGGTAGGCACTGGCCGCCGTGCCGTCACGCACCACTTCGCGCAGCGCGTACTCGAGCACGTAGACGGCGGCCGCATCGAGTTTCTGTTCGACCTTCACCGGATAGCGCGAGAGCGGCGATCCGCCCGCGTCACTCACCTCGCGGATCGCGCTGAGCGGTGTGCCGAAACCGCCCGAGGCGATGGTCTGGTACATGCCCGCCACCTCGATCGGCGTGAGATCGACCGCGCCTAGCGACACCGAGGGCAAGGGCGCGATCTCGCGTTCCACACCAAGGCGGTGGATGGTGTCGACCACGCGGGGCAAGCCGATCTCCAACCCGAGCCGCGCGGTCGACTGGTTGTAGCTCTCGGCGAGCGCGGTATGCAGTCGCACCATGCCGTGATCTTTCTTGTCGAAATTGCGCGGGCTCCAGACGCGGCCGTCGCTGCCCTTGTAGTGGACCGGGCTGTCGTCCAGCGGGCTCAGCAAGGAATAGCGCCCGCCTGCGAGCGCCGTGAGGTACACGGCAGGTTTCATCAGCGAGCCCACCGGGCGCACCGCGTCCAGCACGCGATTGAAGCCGGCGATGCGCGAATGGCGGCCACCCACCAGCGCCAGCACCTCGCCGCTGTCGACGCGGGTCACGATCACCGCACCTTCGAGCCCGGGGACCTTCCGCTTGCGCGCAGCGGCGTCTTTCTCGATCTCCGCGAGCGAGTCCTGCAGCGCACGCTCGGCCGCGCGCTGCACCGAAGGATCGAGGCCGGTGAAGATGCGCAGTCCCTCGGAGCTCAGATCATCGTCGCTGTAGCTCTCCTTCAGCTGGCGGCGCACCAGATCGAGGTAGGCGGGATAGAAGCGCGAGCGGTTGTCGTCCCGGTCGCCCATGCCGAGCGGTCGCTGCTTCAGGCGCCCAGCGAGTTCCGGCGTGACCACCTGCTGCTCGGCAAGTTCGTCCAGCACCAGGTTGCGCCGCGCGAGCGAGCGCTCGGCCTGACGCCAGGGGTCGTAGTACGAGGGCCCGCGCACCAGCGTGATCAGCAACGCGATCTGCTGCGGCTCGAGTTCGTTCAGCGGACGGTTGAAGTAGTAATGGCTGGCAAGCCCGAAGCCGTGGATGGCGCGGTGGCCGTCCTGCCCCAGATAGATCTCGTTCAGGTAGGCCTCGAGGATCTCTTCCTTGGAGTAGCGCATCTCCATGACCACGGCCATGACGGCCTCGAGGAGCTTGCGGCCCAGCGTGCGCTCGCGCGTGAGGAAAAAATTCTTCACCAGCTGCTGCGTGAGCGTGCTGCCGCCCTGCTCCAGCGAGCCGCTCTTCACGTTCACCCACATCGCCCGCAGGATCCCGCGGAAAGAAATGCCGTGGTGGGTGGCGAAATCCTTGTCCTCGACCGCCATCAGGGCCGTGACGAGCAGCGGCGGCACCTCGCGGGCACGCACCAGGATGCGGTCCTCGTTGTGGGCGGGGTAGATGCCGCCGATGTGTACCGGGTCGAGGCGCGCGATGGGCACCTCGGCGCCGGCGTCGTCGGTGATCCCCGCGATGCCTGCCGCATCGAAGCGCACGGTAAGGCGCTGCTCGGGCTCCACGCCGTCCCAGAACCGGAACCCGCGAGAGCCCACGCGCACCCACCCGGCGCCGTTGCTGTAGCTGCCCGTCCGTGGCTCGGCGCCACCGGGCCGGTAGCCCAGTGCATCGAGTTCGCCCAGCAGATCAGGCTGCGTGAGGGGCGCGCCTGCGTAGAGTTCCATGGGGCGCCCGTAGACCACTGCCGGCACCGCCCACTTCTTGCCCGAGAACTCGCGCTGGATGAAGGCGTCGACGTAGAGCAGCAGGATCGCGACCGGAACGGAGAGCGCCAGCGCCACGCGCAGCAGGATGCTCGGCCACCGCCGGGGTGGCGGGGCAGCGGGCTTGCGGACACTGCGACGGGGGGGCGGGGGCATGGCGGCGAAGTGTAGAAGAAGCCGCCGCCCACCCGCAGCAGGGAGCATTTGGCAATTGAGCCGCGGGGCTGGCGCAAACGATAATCCCCGCACACTTCGCGATCAGGACACAGGCTCCATGAGCAGCTACGACGTCTACGGCATGGGAGCGGCACTGGTGGATACGGAGATCGAGGTCGACGACGGCTTCCTTGCCAACGCCGCCATCGACAAAGGTGTGATGACGCTGGTCGACGAAGACCGCCAGCACGCATTGCTCGGCATGCTCGAACAGCATCTGGTCTACGCGCGCCGCGCGAGCGGCGGCTCGGCCGCCAACTCGGTGATGGCAACGCGCCACTTCGGCGGCACGGCGTTCTATTCCTGCAAGGTGGCGGACGACGAGAACGGCCGTTTCTACCTGTCGGACATGGAGCGCGCCGGTGTGCGCACCAACCGCCTCGCGGCGGGCGCATCGGGCGTCACGGGCAAGTGCCTCGTGATGATCACGCCGGATGCCGAACGCACCATGAACACCTTCCTCGGCGCGAGCTCCACGCTCTCGTCAGAGGATCTGGACGCGGCAGCGCTCGCGGATTCGCGCTTCCTGTACATCGAGGGCTACCTCGTCACCTCGCCGAGCGCACGCGCGGCCGCCGTGCGCGCTCGTGAACTCGCCGAGGCAGCGGGCGTGAAAACGGCGCTCAGCTTTTCAGACCCCGGCATCGTGGCGCACTTCCGCGACGGCCTGGCTGAAATGCTGGGCAACGGGGTGGATCTGGTGTTCTGCAACGGCGCCGAGGCGCTGCAATGGAGTGGCGCCGAGACCATCGAGGCGGCGGCAGATGCGCTGCGCGGCATCGCGCGGAGCTTCGCGATCACGCTGGGCGCGGAAGGCGCTCTGGTCTTCGATGGACGGCAGTACCACCGCATCGCGCCGCACCCGGTGCGCGCCATCGACACCAACGGCGCTGGCGATATGTTCGCGGGTGCCTATCTGTACGCCATCGCACGCGGTCACGGTGCCGCCGCTGCGGGAGCGCTCGCCTGCCGTGCGGCCGCGGAGCTCGTGACGCACTACGGCCCGCGGCTGCCGGAGCCGCTGCACGCGCACATCCGCGCGGAATGGGAGATCAGCGTTTCCTGATCGGGCGAATCAGCCCTGTGCGAGCAGGGCGCGCAGGTCGATCAGCGCGGCATTGGCCCGCGAGATGTACGAGGCCATCACCAGCGAGTGATTGGCGAGCGGGCCGAAGCCCGAGCCGTTCAGCAGCACGGGACTCCACATGGGGTCCTGCGTGCCTTCGAGCTCACGGATGATCTGGCGCAGGCTGACCGTCGCGTTCTTCTTCGCCAGCACATCGGCGAAATCCACCTCGGCCGCCTTCAGGAACTGGATGATCGCCCAGGAACTTCCGCGCGCCTCGTAGAAGACATCATCGATCTGCGTCCACGGTGTCTTGACGTCCATCTCTGCCGGGGAGGGCGTGGACTGCTGCGCAGCGCTGTCACCCGCGAGATCGGTATTGAGACGGCTGCGACCCACGCTGGCGCTGAGACGCTGCGAGAGACTGCCGAGGCGGCTGTCGACCGTTCCCAGCCAGTAGCGCAGATTGTCGGCGCGGGCATAGAACTGCGCGTCGGGCTTCTCGGGGTCCGCGAGGCGGCGGGCATAGCCCCGGAGCTTGCGGATGCCCGTCTCGTACTCGTCTTCGGACGAGGGCAGGATCCAGGAGCTGTTGTCGTAATTGAACTGCGGCTCCGCGAGCGCGAGATCGGGGTCTTCCCGGGACTGTGACTGCGAGCGGGAGAGCGTCTCGCGCATCGCCTTGGAGAGATCCCGCACCTGCACCAGCACGCCGAATTCCCACGCGGGCATGTTGTCGAGGAACACCCCGGGCGGGGCGATGTCGTTGCTCAGGTAGCCACCGGGCTTCTCGAGCAGGGTCTCGGTGACCTTGATCAGCGTGGCGGTCATCGTGGTGCCGGTCACTACGGGCCGTTCCTGCGCTGCCGCGAAGCTCGCGGCATTGGCGCGCACGTCGAAGGGCTCGGGGTCGCGCGACCAGTAGATGCCGAGTGCGGAGAGGCCTGCCAGCAGAAGCGCCACGGCGCTGCCCACGGCGATGGACATGAAGCCCCCGCCGCGACGCGTCATCTCCCGCGCCCTGTCGGTTCCCGCTGACGCGTCCTGCGCAATTCCCTGATCCTCGTCCATGCTCACTTCCCTGCCACACCCTTGACCAGCGCCTCGGAACAGGCCCGGACGCCACCCTCGAACTCCAGACAGAAGGGCAGCCGCCCGCCGGTCACCGGACGCGCGCCAAGCCCCGACACCATCAGGTGATAGCCACCCGGCGCGAGCAGCAATGCAGCCCCCGGCGCGATGGGCAGAGGGCCCGCCGGTCCCATGTGCATCATGTCGCCGTGCATCATGTGCCCATGGATCTCGGCGCTCGCAGCCCCCTCGACCGTGGCGGACCTGAGTACCAGTTCAGCGCTGCCCGCATTGCGGACGCCGAGGTAGATGGCCGCGCCCGTCTGGCCGGGCGGAGGCTCCAGGAGCCACGGGGATTCGATACTCACGTCAGCCGCAAGGGCGCGCGAGACCAAAAGGAAGAGGGCGATGAAGGCACTGGTACGGCGCATCGGAGGGTTCCGGTAAGGCTGGAGACACGCAGCCGCATTCTGCCACAGGGTCGCGCGCGCTCACCCGTGAATTCTGCTCGCGGCGCATCCGCCGCTACCCTAGAATCCGGCCCATGAGATACCTGCTGCTCGTGCTCTGCCTCTGGCTCTGCGCCATCCCCTCCCACGCGGGCGATGCCCTGCCGGGCGCGGGCGGCAATACCGCGATGCTGTCGGGCGCACAGCCCGAGTTCCTCCCTGTCGAAAAAGCCTACCCGCTCGCGGCCCGCATCAGCGGCGGCCAGATCCAGCTGCAGTGGGACATCACGCCTGGCTATTACCTCTACAAAGTCCGCATGGGCATCTCGCTCGCGGGCGCGGGCAGCACGCCCACCGCGCTCGACGTGGCGTGGCCCGCAGGGGAGCCTCACGAGGACGAGTTCCTGGGCGCCACCGAGATCTACCGCGGCAGGCTGGAGGTCACTCTGCCCGCAGCCGCTCCCGTGCCGCACGACATCCTCGTGAAGTCGCAGGGCTGCGCGGACGCGGGGCTCTGCTATCCGCCGCGCACGCAACGCTTCGTGGTGGATCCCGGGAAGGGCACCGTGACGGAAGCCGAGGCCGTCGAGCCCGCTGCGGCGCTCGCTGACGCCCCCGCTGCGTCTCCGGTCGCCGCCCCCGGCGGCTCGCTGCTCACGATGGTGATGTTCGCCCTGCTG
>CAIXOY010000524.1 GCA_903921135.1 uncultured Gammaproteobacteria bacterium | reverse complement strand
GCACGCTCGAGGGTGTCCTTGGGCATGGAGGCACGCTTGGCCTGGTCGATGGCCTTGCGCAGCCGCGCGTTCATGTCCGGGTCGGCGCCGCCACGGGCCGCGACCATGATCTCCTTGGCCAGCTTGGTGAAGAGTTTTCCCTTCGCTGCGGCCGCATCGGCTTTCGGCTTGGCCTTCCACTGCGCGCCCATGTGCTGTTTTCCCCCACGATGACGGGGCGCGAGTATAGCCCCGGCGCCGCGTCGGCCTCTACCGCGTCTGCGCCCGAGCGCCGCACCGCAGAAGAGTTCATGGCAATGGGTGCATTAGCCTGTAGAAACCTCCGGGGGTCGTTATACTCGCCGGACGTCCGATTCCTACGGCCGGCCAGATGCTCCTAGCCCACGCCCTCGAATACCAACTCGACCTGGCCGTTTTCCTGCTGCTCGTCGCGGGCGGCGTTTTCTGGGCGCACCGTTACTCACCCGCCAACGTCCGCGACATACCCCACCCCCGCGCTTACTTCCCCTCGATCACGGCACTGGTCTTGGGTGCCAGCGTGTCGACCTACTACGCCGGCGAGAACGAACGGGCGCACCTGCGCGACATGCTCCAGGGCCTCGCACCCACCTTCGCCAACGAGATGGAGGTGATGGGGCTGCGCAGTCTGGGCACCGACACCCGCCCCGACGACCCCGCGTACCTGCGCATCCTCGAGGCACAGAAACGCTGGCTCGCCGTGAACCCGGGCGTGAGCGACATCTACAGCGCACTGCTGACCAACGACGACCGGGTCCTGCTGATCGCCGATTCCGAAACCGACTACGACGGCAACGGGCAGTTCAACGGGGCAAAAGAGCAGCGCGTCCCCATCGGCACCGAGCTCGAGGACACCTACGGGGAGTTCCACGGCGCCATGACGGGAAATCTGCGCTTCGGCGAGCATCCGCACGAAGACGACTGGGGTTTCTGGGTCAGCGCCTACGTGAGTCTCGGCAACAACCACGAGGGCCTGCCGGTGATGATCGGCGTGGACTACCGCGCCTCCGACTGGTTGCGGCAGATCCTGGGGCAGCGCCTGCTGGTGCTCACGCTCTTCGGCCTGCTCACGGGCGTGGCGATAAGCGTGGCCCGCAGCGCACGGGAAGCGCGCGCCGACGTGGTGCGCGAACGCCATCTCAAAGAACTGCTGCAAGCGGCCAGCGAAACCGCCGAGGCCGCCAGCATGGCCAAAGGCTCCTTCCTGGCCAGCATGAGCCACGAGATCCGCACACCCATGAACGGCGTGCTGGGCATGCTGGAACTCGTACGCGGCACGCCGCTGAACGATGACCAGCGCGAACTGATCGACGCGGCTTTCGGTTCGGGCAAGGCCCTTTTGCAGATCCTGAACGACATCCTCGACTACTCCAAGGCCGAGGCCGGGATGCTCCACGTCGAGAGCGTCGACTGCAATCTGCGCACACTGGTCACCGATATCACCAGCCTGCACACCGCCATCGCGCGCTCACGCGGTCTGACCACATCGATACACATCGCGCCCGACGTGCCACCGCTGGTGCGCTGCGACCCCTTCCGGCTGCGACAGGTGCTGAACAACCTGATCAGCAACGCGCTCAAGTTCACCACCGAGGGCGGCATCAGCCTGATGGTCGAGCGCAACCCCTCCCCCGAAAACGCACCCGAGGGGCTGCTGCGGTTTTCGGTCCGTGACAGCGGCATGGGTGTCCCGCGCGAGCAGCAGTCCCTGATCTTCGAGCCCTTCACTCAGGGTGATCAGAGTACCTCGCGCAAGTTCGGGGGCACGGGGCTCGGGCTTGCGATCTGCAAGCGTCTGGTGACGATGATGGGCGGGCAGATCGGCGTCGACAGCGCCGAGGGCATCGGCAGCATTTTCTGGTTCACCCTGCCGCTCGAGGAATCGGACGCAAGGGACGTCGCGGAAGCCGGCTCGCCGTCTGCCGACGCATCCGTGCACACGCCCCCTCCCGCCAGCACCGAGCTGCCCCGCGAGGCGCAACCCGCCCGCCGCCCCGCCGACGCAACGGCAAGCAGCAGGGAGTACGCCGCTGACGTGCTGATCGTGGAAGACAACGAGGTGAACCAGCTGGTCACGACCGGCATGCTGCGACGCCTCGGCTACACCAGCGAGATCGCGGCCGACGGCCACAGCGCCCTCGAGAAACTCGGCAGCAAGCGCTACGGCGTGGTGCTGATGGACATGCAGATGCCCGGCATGGACGGCGTCGAGGCCACCCGCGCATGGCGCGAGCGCGAGGACCCCGGCTCGCGGGTGCCCATCATCGCCATGACGGCGAACGTGCTCTCGAGCGACCGCGAGATCTGCATCAACGCCGGCATGGACGATTTCATCGGCAAGCCCGTGCACATGGACGATCTGCGCGGCAAGCTCGAACGCAACCTCAGCACGACGCAGGTGTATTCGTGACAGAGCCAGGCACGACGCCACCGGGAGGTGGCGGCCAGATCGACATCTTCCGCTGGCTCTGGCGCTCCTACGCGCGCACCGCGCTGATCCCCCTCGTCCTCGTGGAATGCGTGCTCGTGGGCGCCTATCTGCTCACGCACAACTACATGGCGGGCGCCAACATCTCGCTGCTGCGCGAACAGGCCCGCAATCGTCTGGCCGAACTGGTAGACGGCCAGGCAAGCCGGATCGGCGAGAAGCTCGACACGGTACGCGTCGAGACCGAGATTTTCCGCCGAGCCACGGAACACGTGTTCGCCACTGACAGCGAACCGGCCCCCGCGGAAGCTGCCCGCTATGCCCTCTCCGCCGACGGCGTGTACTACACACCGAAGGACGACGGCGGCGCTGCGCTCTTCTACAGCGGAGCCGTGCCCGTGGGCGAGGCCGAGAAACGCAAGGCCTGGAAAACAGCCGCACTCGATCCCCTGATGCGCAACATCCGGCAAGCCTCGCCGCTGGTGATGCAGATCTACCTCAACACCTTCGACTCGATGAACCGGATCTATCCCTTTTTCGACGTGCTGAAGCAGTACCCCTCGAAAATGGTGATCCCCGAGTTCAATTTCTATTACGAGGCTGACGCTGCACGGAACCCGGAGCGCAACACCGTCTGGACCGAGGTCTACCTCGATCCCGCGGGTCAGGGATGGATGGCCTCATGCATCGCGCCCGTGTACACCGGCGATTTCCTGCAAGGCGTGGTAGGGCTCGACGTGACGGTGGAAGTCTTCGTGAAGCAGGTGCTGGACCTGCAGATCCCCTGGGGGGGCTACGCACTGCTGGTGAGCCGCGACGGCGGCATCATGGCCATGCCGCCGGCAGCGGAGATTGCGCTCGGACTCTCGGAGCTCACCTCGCACCACTACTCCGAGGGGATCCTGCGCGAAGAACTCAAACCCGACGCCTTCAACATCCGCAAGCACCCGCTGCTGCAGGACATCGCGCGGGATATCTCCAGTTCGGGCGCCACGGGCGTGTCCGAAACCGAGATCTCCGGCAAGCAACTGGCCGCGTGGAGCACCATCCCGCAGACGGGCTGGACCCTGCTCGCCATCGTCCCCGAAAAGAACATCTATGCCGAAAGCGATGCGCTCGCCACACGCTTCCGCAACATCGGCCTGCTGATGATCACAGGGCTGCTGATCTTCTATGTCGCGTTCTTCCTGTTCCTGTACGTCCGCGCGCGCAAGATGGCGCATGTGCTGGGCAAGCCGCTCGGGGAACTCAATGCCATCGCCGAGGACATCGGCCGCGGCAACTACCAGCAGACCGTACCGCAAACCCCTGTGCTGGAACTGCAGCGTACCGCGCAGCAGATCGTGAACATGGGCAAGGTGCTGGGCCAGAGCAATGAATCCCTGCGCGAGGCGCGAGATGCGGCCGAACAGGCGAACGCGAGCCGCTCCTCGTTCATCTCGCAGATGACGCACGAGCTGCGCACGCCCATGAACGCCATCATCGGCTTCGCGCAATTGCTGGAACTCGACCGCGACCGGCTGGACCCCGAGCACCGCGAGTTCGTGGAGCACATTCACAGCAGCGCCAAACGCCTGCTCGGCCTCCTGAACCGGGTGATCGAAGTGGCACGCAGCGGCAAAGTGCCTACATCGGAGAATCACGAGTCCATGCTGGCAGGCGTACAAGGGGCGCCCGCTCGGCCCGCGCAAACGCCTGCCAGAGAGCCGGCGGCCACGACCGCGCCAGCCAAAGCGCCTGCCGCGGCGGGCCCGGAGGCAGGCTCTCCCGAACACGCCGAAAAGGTGCGCACTCTCGTCGCCGAGGTGCAACTGCTGCTGCGCTCGCACAGTTTCTCGTCGGTCAGCAGGTTCCGCTCGCTGCAGCAGTTGCTGAAAGACCACCCGGAAGCCGAGGCCATCGCAGCCATCGGCAAACTGATCGAGGAAATGCGCTTCCGCGAGGCGCTTGACCAGCTCCAGGCATTGGCCCTGGAACACGCCACTGGCGCAAAGGAGTAACGAAGGGATGCAGACCGGCCGGCCACGGATCCTTCTGATCGACGACACACCCGTCAACCTGATCCTTCTCGGCAATGCGCTCGAGGAAGACTACGACCTGCGCATCGCCACCTCCGGCGAGGAGGGCCTTCGCCTCGCGGCCGAGGTGATGCCTGACCTGATCCTGCTCGACATCATGATGCCGGGCATAGATGGCCTCGAAACCTGCAGGATCCTCAAGGCCGACCCGGCGCTCAAGCAGATTCCCGTGATCTTCATCACCGCACTCGGCGAGCCGGAGTTCGAGTCGACCGGCCTCACGCTCGGCGCCTCCGACTACCTCTCGAAGCCGATCAACGTGGAGCTTGCGCGGCAGCGCATCCACAACCTGCTGGACCGCGAGAAGCTGCGCAAGGAAGTCGAGGCGCACCGTGACCGTCTCGAGGTGCTGGTGGCCGAGCGCACACAGCAACTGGCCGCCTCGGAGGCCATGTACCGGGGGCTTGTCGAGCAGTCCGTCGTGGGGGTCTACCAGGTGCTGGGCGAGACATTCGCCTACGTGAACCCCGGCCTCGCGCGGATGATGGGCTACGCCTCACCTGCCGCCATGATCGCCACAGCAAACCCTTTGCTGATGGTGCCCGAGCCCGATCGCGAGAAGCTGCGTGTGTGGCCGGCCGCGGACGCAGCCACCCGGCGCATCCAGTTCCCCGTGATCTGCCAGGAGGGCAGCGTGATCGAGGTGGAGTCCCACGAGACACTCCTCGATACACCCGCCGGCCGAACCATCCTCGGCATCTGCGTGGACATCACCGAACGCAAGCGCGCGGAGCAGGCACAGGCGGTAGCGCTGCGCGCGGCCGAGCACCTGGCCGAGCTGAAATCGCAGTTCGTGAACAACGTCAGCCACGAGCTCAAGACACCCCTCAATGCCGTGCTCGGTTTCTCCGAGGTGGGCCTTGCCACCCAGGACATCACGCGTGCTCACCGCTTCTTCAGCCTGATCCGCGACGCCGGCAACAGGCTGCTCGAAATCTCGGGCTCCATGCTCGATTTCGCGCAAGCCGAGGCGGGCAAGCTCGCCATCGACAGCGCAGCCTTCGATCTCTCCGAAGCGCTGGCCGGCG
>CAIXOY010000523.1 GCA_903921135.1 uncultured Gammaproteobacteria bacterium | reverse complement strand
CTGCATGGCGCATCGTTGTGGCCGTGCTTGCCACAGTCGCGATCCTGATCGCGCTGCTGCGCCTCGGGGAGATGCGCGAGGGCCTGCGCATCGAAACGCGCCAGCAGGGCAGCCAGCCCGTCACGGTGTTCCGCCCTGCGGACTCCACGCAAAACCCGCCGGTAGTTCTGGTCGCACACGGCTTTGCCGGCTCGCAGCAACTGATGCAGCCCCTCGCGCTCACGCTGGCGCGCAACGGTTACGTGGCCGTGACCTTCGATTTCCCGGGCCACGGCAGGAATGCGGAGCCCATGCGCGGCGGGCTGAAGGAAGAACGTCGCAGCCTGAGAGTGCTGATGGGCAGCATGGAGGACATGCGTGCACTCGCCTTGCAGCTCTCGGGCGGAGAACCCTACGCCGTGCTGGGGCACTCGATGGCCTCGGACATCGTGGTGCGGCATGCGCAGGCGCACCCGGATGTCGCTGCTACGGTGGCGATCTCACTGTTCGCGCCCAGCATCAAGGCAGATACCGCCGCCAACAGCCCGCGCAACCTGCTGGTGGTGGACGGAGCGCTGGAGCCGGACGCGATGACGAAGGAGGCGCTGCGCGTGACAGGCGGCGCAGCGCTCGACGACACCCGAGGGGATTTCGTGGCAGGCACCGCGAGACTCGCCACGCTCGCCCCGGGTGTGGAGCACATCGGCGTGCTCTACAGCCGTCACACACTCGCGCAGTCGGTGACATGGCTCGATCGTGCCTTCGGCAAGACGCCGACGTCATCACCGGCGCTCGCCCCGGAGGGTCCGTGGATCGGTCTGCTGCTCGCGGGCGTGGTGGCGCTTGCATGGCCGTTGTCCTTCCTGTTGCCGCGCGCGGGCAACGGCGCGCAAGCCTCACCACGCCGGCGCTGGTGGGCGTGGCGCGGACAGGCGCCCGTGGTGCTGCTGCCCGCGCTGCTGACGCCGATCATCCTGTGGAAAGTGCCGGGGCAGTTCCTGCCCATCCTGCTTGGCGATTACCTGCTGCTGCACTTCGCGCTCTACGGGCTGCTCACGCTGGTTGGCATGTGGCACCTGCGCGAACCGCTGCCGGGAGCGCGGCCGCTGCCGCTCGTGATGGCCACTTCTGCCACTGCGCTCTACGCGCTGCTGGCGGTGGGGCTGGGCGTGAACGCCTTCGTCCTGAACCTCGAACCGGTGGCGCCGCGGATGCCGCTGATCGCGGCGCTTGTTTGCGGCACGCTGCCGTGGTTCCTTGCCGACGAATGGATGAGCCATTCACCGTTCGCGGCGCGCGGCACTTACCTCGTGAGCAAGTGCGCCTTTCTGGCGTCTCTGGTGCTGGCGATCGCGCTGAACCCGGGGAGGCTCTTTTTCCTCGCGATCATCGTACCGGCGATCCTGCTGCTCTTCGTGGTTTACGGGCTGTTCAGCCGCTGGACCTTCGCGCGCACGGGGCACCCCGCTGTGGCGGCGGTGGCGAACGCGCTGGCTTTCGCGTGGTTCGTGGCGCTCAGTTTCCCGCTGGTGGAATGAGGGTTTGCCTACAACTGCCGCGGCGGGTGCCATGTGGGAGGGGGCCATGCCCCCGACTTGAGGCTGCTGTCGCGGGCGTGGCCCGCTTCCACGGAAATCCCGTGCTTGCGCCGTGTTCTGTGGGAGGGGGCCATGCCCCCGACCCGAGGCTGATGTCGCGGGCGTGGCCCGCTCCCACGGAAATCCTGCGCTTGCGCCGTGTTCTGTGGGAGGGGGCCATGCCCCCGACTTGAGGCCGCTGTCGCGGGCGTGGCCCGCTTCCACGAGTATGAGGGTTCCGGAGACGCCGACGTGCACGGGGATTTGTCAGGAAAAACGCAGCGACACTTCCCCGATGCTGCTGAAAACCGCGCGATACGCCTGACCGGGCAGCGCCGGCGCCGACGGCGTGATGCCGCCCGTGATCACCACGGCACCGGCGGGCAGTGTCAAACCATCCTGCGCCAGGCGACCCGCAAGCCAGGACAACGCGAGCAGGGGATCGCCCATGACATCTGCCCCCACGCCGCTTCGCACCAGCGCAGCACCTGCAAAGAACTGTACCGCTTCTGCACGCACGTCCATGTCCTCGCGCCAGGCCACCGGATCACCCAGCACCACGCCACCGCTCGAGCTGTTGTCGGCGATGTTGTGGAGCAGCTCTGCCGGGAACGCGGTGTAACGGGTAG
>CAIXOY010000522.1 GCA_903921135.1 uncultured Gammaproteobacteria bacterium | reverse complement strand
TGCAGCGGCCCTGCTTGCCTTGCTTGCCGGTTGTGGCGGGGAAGACGCGGCCGAGGCGCCTGCGCCCGCCGCCACCGCTGCAGCAGCGCCGGCAGCCGCCACCGCTGCAGCAGCGCCGGCAGCCGCTCCCGCGCAGGCAGTGCCGGAGCGCGTGCTCTTCGGTGATCTGCACATCCACACCAGTTTCTCCCCTGATGCGTTTTCCGTGGGCAACCGCACCACGCCGGATGATGCCTACCGCTTTGCCCGTGGCGAACAGACGATGCATGCCGCCGGTTACCCGATCCGCCTGCACCGGCCGCTCGATTTTGCGGCTGTGACCGATCACGCCGAGTACATGGGCATCCTGCCGCAACTCGCCGACCCGGCCAGCCCGCTTGCGGCCCTGCCACTGGCGAAGCGCATCGTGAGCGGTGACCCGGCGCAGGCACAGTCCGCGCTCTCGGAGGTGATCGGCACGCTGAACTCCGGCAAGCCCCTGCCGGAACTGAGCGACCCGGCCGTCAACCGCAGCGTGTGGCAGAGCATCGTGGCCTCGGCCGAGCGCTTCAACGCGCCCGGACAGTTCAGCACGCTGATCGGCTACGAGTGGACCAGCACGATCGACGGCGCGAACCTCCACCGCAACGTGCTCTTCCGCAGCTCCCGTGTGCCGGAGCAGCCCTACACCAGTTTCGATTCCCCGGATCCGGAAAAACTCTGGGCCTGGCTGGAATCGCAACGCCCCGCCGGCATCGAGAGCATCGCCGTGCCCCACAACCAGAATGCGAGCGATGGCCGCATGTTCGGTACCACCGCCTACGACGGCCGACCCTTCGACGCGGACTATGTGGCGCGCCGCCTGCGCAACGAGCCGCTGCACGAAATCATCCAGATCAAGGGGCAGTCCGAGGTACACCCGGAGCTCGCGGCGGCCGACGAGTTCGCGCAGTTCGAAATCTTCCCGCTCACCCTCAAGATGGGTGACGCCTACACCTTCTCCAAGCCCTCCGGCAGTTATGTGCGTGAAGCCCTCGGCGTCGGGCTCGAACTCGGCGCGAGCGGTGTGGGCAATCCCTACCGGTTCGGCTTCATCGGTTCCTCGGACTCGCACAATTCCAGTTCCCCCGTCGAGGAAGACAACTACCACGGAAAACTGCCGCTGATCGATGGCACGCCCGAGCAGCGACTGGATGTCAAACCCGTTAGCCCCCGACATCGCGGGCTCGGCAAGTTTTTCAGTGCGCAGGGCCTGGCGGCGGTATGGGCCGCGGAGAACACGCGAGAGTCGATTTTCGATGCGCTGCGCCGCGGCGAGACCTATGCGACCTCCGGAACCCGTATCCGGCTTCGCGTTTTCGGTGGTTGGGAGCTGGCTGATGAGCTGCTCGCGGATCCAGACTACCTGCCGAAGGCTTACGCGGCGGGTGTGCCGATGGGCGCCGATCTGCCGACGCGTCCGGCCGCTGCAGCAGCGCCCCGACTGCTCATCCGTGCCGCGCGTGATCCCGATGGCGCGAACCTCGATCGCGTGCAGGTGATCAAGGGCTGGCTGGGCGCCGACGGCAAGCACCGGGAGCGCATCTTCGACGTGGCATGGGGCGGTGAGCGCACACCTGATCCCGTGACCGGCAAACTCCCCCCTGTCGGATCTACGGTGGATGTGGCCAGCGCCTCCTGGACCAACAGCATCGGCGCGGCCGAACTGAACGTGCTCTGGACAGACCCGGAATTCGATCCGGCCTCGCCCGCGTTCTATTACGTGCGTGTGCTGGAGATCCCGACGCCGCGCTGGAGCAGCTACGACGCCGAGCGCATCCACATCGCCGCCCCTGATCCGCAGACGATCCAGGAGCGGGCCTATTCCTCGCCCATCTGGTACAGCCTGGCAGCGAACTGAAAGACGGCGCCCGCGACGCTGCCTTGGTAGAAGGCAGTTCCCGGGTCGACAGGAATACTGTTCGGATATACAGTTACCCGGAGTTCCTTCCGGGTGCCCAGCATGAATGCCATCGCCACCGCGCTCAAAGGCCGCGGCGCCACCGCCAATCCGGCCGGCCGCTTCGAGACGTTCATCCGCCTTCGTGAGGCCGACGCAGCGGAGCCGCAGGCCCCGCCCTCCGATCGTCAGGAGCTGCTTCCCGAGCAGGCGCGCTCGATCATCAGCCGCAATGACTCGCCGGACGTGCCCTTCACGCAATCCATCAACCCCTACCGGGGCTGCGAGCACGGCTG
>CAIXOY010000521.1 GCA_903921135.1 uncultured Gammaproteobacteria bacterium | reverse complement strand
GCTGCTGGACGCGATCCTTGCCGGCTATCCCGTGCCCATGTTCCCGGGCCGCGCTTCGATCCTGTCGCCCATCCACGAGGACGACATCCTTGCCCACGTACCGGGTCTGCTGGCGGCAGCATCGGTGCCGGCAACCATCACCAACTGGGGTGGGGACGAGGCGGTGGACCTGCGCGATATGGTCAGGTTTCTGGGTGAGCTCGCAGGCCGAGAGGTGCCTATGCCCGAATCCCCGGAGGGCATCCAGCACTCCCTGATCGACCCGACGCGCCGCCAGCAACTCGCCGGGCCTTGTCTTGTGCCTTGGAAAGAGGGCGTGCGCCGGATGGTGGCGGCGCGGCACCCGGAACTGCTGCGCACCTGATGGCGCCGGCCCCGGCAACGGGGCCTTGGGGCGAAGGGCGGCGATCTGCCGCCCACGCACGCACGCTCAGGGAGCGGCAGCTTCCTCCGCCACCACCTGTTTCAGGCTCTTGCGCAGGTTCATGCACATGAGCAAAGAGACCACCAGCAGCGGCAGCGAGGCCACCAGCACGGCCGACTTCGCTACCTTGATGCCGCCCTCTACCGCCATCAGCGCGATCGGCAACATGCCAAGCCCGATTGCCCAGAACATGCGGTTCCAGCGCGCCGGGTCCTGGCCTGCGGGAAGCTTCCGCGTGGTGCAGGCGGCAAGTGCGTAGACCTTGGAGTTGTAGGTGGCGGCGATGAACACGATCGCCATGGCCCCGAAGATGAACTGCGCCACGCGCCCCATGGGCAGCGTGCCGATCACGGCCGAGATGGCTTCTGCCGGGTCCTGCGTGCGCAGGATCTCGCGCACCGGGAGGATGGCGTTCAGGTCGAGCCACAGCGCGTAATTCCCCAGTACCACGTAGAACGCCGCCGACCCCAGACTCCCGAACACCGACATCGAGACGATCAGCTCCCGCAGCGTTCGCCCGCGCGAAACGCGCGCCACGAAGAGCCCCACGAAGGGTCCGTAGGCTATCCACCAGGCCCAGTAGAAGATCGTCCAGTCCTCGACGAAACCCGTGCGCCCCACCGGGTCGGTGTAGGTCACCATACGCATCATGTTCTGCAGCATGAAGCCGATGCTCTCGGTGCCGGTGCGCAGGATGAACAGCGTGGGCCCTGCGATCAGCACCAGCAGCAGCAATCCCAGCGCCACCGAGACGTTCATTTCGGCCACGCGCGCAATGCCTTTGGAGAGCCCTGCCCAGGCGGCGAGCGCCAGCAGCACAACGCAGCAGCCCACCGTGCCGATGTCCAGCGCCAGCGTGCGCGTGATACCCAGCGCATCGGCCAGTGAGGCCGAAATCATGGGCACAGAGAGCCCGATCGAGGTGCCCGCACCCATGAGCAGCGCGAGCATGAAGATGCTGTCGAGCGCGCGTGCCGGCCCTGATTGCTCGCCACGTCCGCCGAAGAGCGTGTGGCAGGCCGTGCTCAGGCGCAGGTAGGGCACGCCCCGCGTGTAGTACTCCCAGGCAATTGCCACCGTGGGCAGCGCGTAGATCGCCCAGGCTACGGGGCCCCAGTGGAAGATCCCGTAGGAGGTGGCCCAGGAGATGGCCTCGGGGCTGCCCGGTGCGGCGCCGAACGGCGGTTTGTCGATGTAGTAGGTCCACTCGATGGTGGCCCAGTAGATCAGCGCAGCGCCCACGCCCGCGCAGAAGAGCATGGCGATCCAGCTGTGGGTGGCGAAGTCGGGCCGGTCTTCGGGTTTGCCGAGGCGCCGGTGCCCGTGCGGCCCGAACGCGAGCCAGCCCAGAAAACCGATGATCCCGTACACGCCCCACTGGTAAACGAGCCCCAGCGTATTCGCGATCCAGTCGTAGGTGGCGACGATGATCTCGCCCGCCTCATGCGGCGCGAGCAGGATCGGCCCGGCCGCACACACGACGATCGCGAAGGCGACGCCGAACATGACGGGATCGATGCGTGGGCTTTCCATGGGTGTTCCCGGTTGTGGGTGTTATCGGGGGCCGGAGTCTGGCATGAGGGCGGTGCAGAGCGACAGTTCCGGATGTGCGGCTGCGCCCACGGTGTTGCCCAGTGCCATCGCCTGCGGGCGATCCGCGGACCACTGCGGCCAGCGCGGCGCGGACTCGCCGTTCGGGTCGCCGGCGCGCGCGAAGCGGCTCCAGTAGCCCATCATCGCGCCGGAGAGTGCGTGGTCTTTCGCGTCGGTGGGCAGCCAGGCATCGTGGGTGCCGAAGACGTAGGGGATTTCCGCGCCGTGGTAGGCGCGCAGGCGCTCTCCGCCGATGCCTTCGCGTACGCGGCTGAAGTGGTAGACCCACGCGCGTTGCCCGCCGCGGGCGAGCGCGCCCGCGAGGCGCAGCGAATTGCAGGTGAAATTGCGCGCGGTCTCGAGGCGGTCGATGCGCCGCGCCGGGTCTTGATCGGTGGCCAGCGCGGCGCGCACGGCAGTCTCCCGGCCGGGTGCGTTCTTGCGCAGCCAGCCGGCCTCGTCGAGTGGCCGTTCGAGGTACATCCGCCACTCGTCGGCGTTGGTGCCGATCAGGAGCGGCACGGGCGCGAGCTGCCCCTTTTGCACGGACTGCGGCAAAGGCTCCGTCACCGTGACGCCGTCGACGACCGGGTCGAAGTAATGCCCCGCATAGACGGTGGCTGCAGCGGCGAGAAGGCTTTTGCCATCGACGGCGCGCAGCGCATCCAGCGGGGGTGTGCGGCCGGTTTGGCCGAGTGCTGCCGCGAGTGATGTGCCTCGGGCGAGCGCCTCCTCACGGCTTCCGCGATCGTTCAGCACGGAGGCTCCGCTCTGCATGATCGCGCGGTGGAACAGTCCACGGGCAGCGGGCGAGGCCAGCAGATAAGCGATGTTGTTCGCGCCCGAGGATTCGCCTGCCACCGTGACGCCTGAGGCGTCTCCGCCGAACGCAGCGATGTTCTGTTTCACCCAGCGCAACGCCGCGATCTGATCCTGCAGCGCGAAGTTCGATTCCGGCAAGCCGGGCAGACTCATGAAGCCGAACACCCCGAGGCGGTAGGCGATGCTCACCACCACCAGCCCCTCGCGCGCGAGCTTTTTGCCCGCGTAGTTCGGCTCCGAGCTCCAGCCGCCCTTGTTGCTGCCGCCGTGGATCCACACGAGCACCGGCAGCGGGGCTTTCGAGGCGCCCGGACGCCACACGTTCAGGTACAGGCAGTCCTCGCTGAAGGATGGGGCGGGCACGCTCGCCGGGTCGCCGTCGAAGGCCCGCACCAGATCGCGGTACCAGCCGACCATGCGCTCGTCCTGCAGGCAGCCGGGCGCGAAGCGGGTGGCATCGAGTGTGGTGCTGCGCGGCTGCCACGCTGATGGCGCGGTCCAGCGGCGCGCGCCCACGGGCGGCTCCGCGAAGGGAATGCCGAGGAAAGCGGCGCCACCGCCGTCGCCGGTGTCGATGCCCTCGATCGTGACGCCGTCGAGCGCCACGCGCGGGGCAGGTGCGGCCGCGAGCGTGTGAGCTGCGATCAGTGCAAGCAGCGCTGTGGCGAGGAAGCGGCGCCCGCCGTTCATGGCGTCTCCACGATCACGCAGCCGCGCGCTGTCCCGGATTCCACCAGGCGGTGGCTTGCGGCGATATCCGCCAGCGCAAAGCGCCCTGCGATGCGGTGGCGCAGGCTGTTTGCCGCGAGGGCGGCGTTGATGTCGCGGATCGCGTCCTGCTTCGCGCTCTCGGGCATGTCGTAGACGATCACGAGCCGGATCAGCAGGTCGAGGAACATCATGCGCCGGAAGGGCAGCACCGGTTCCGGCACCTGCACCGAGCCATAGCTCACCAGCGTGCCGCTGGTGCGCACGCACTCCAGCACCTGCGGAAGATTGGCGCCGAACTCCACATCGATCACGCGGTCGATGCGGGCGCCGCCGGTGGCCTCGAGCACCTGTTTGCCCCAGTCGGCTTCGCGGTGATTTACCACGGCGTGTGCGCCGATCCCGAGGCAGGCCTCGCGGTCCGCGGCATTGGATGCCGTGGTGATCACCGTCGCGCCTGCGGCCACAGCCCATTGGATCGCGTACCAGCCCACGCGCCCCGCACCACCCGTGACCAGCACGCGCTGCCCGCTAATGGGGCCATCGGCGAACACGGTGCGGTGGGCCGTCATCGCGGGAATGCCCAGGCAGGCGCCCACGGCGAACTCTGCTTGCTCAGGCAACGCCGCCGCGCGGCTGGCATCGATGGCGACGTATTCCGCCGCCGCGCCGAAACGTCTGCCGTGTTGTGCCTGATAGACCCACACGCGCTCGCCGAGGCGTGCGGCTTCGACGCCTTCGCCGACGGCTGTGATGACGCCGGCGCCGTCGCTGTGCGGCACTACGAAGCCTGCGTCCAGCAAGCCCGGTGCTGCGCCGGCACGCTTCTTCACATCCGAGGGATTGGGAGAGCTTGCGTGAAGGCGCACCAGCACCTCGCCGGGCGCTGGCGCCGGCGTGGGCAGTTCGCCCGTGATCAGTACGTCTTCTGCTGCGCCGAAGCGCTCGAACCAGGCTGCTTTCATGAGGGTTCCGGGAGAGTGTTCACGGGGCGGTTGCATCATCCGGGCGTGCCTGCCACGGCCAGCGCCTGCGGCCCGGATTGTCGCGCAACGCCGGCGCGCAGGCGATCTGCGCGCTGCGCGAGTAGTTCTCGCTGTTGGCGTCTATCTCCCGTGGGTCGTAGAGGTAATTCACCATCATGCCGAAGGACTGCGATAGCCCTTTTGCCGAGGTGTCGGCCATCCAGTTCAGCCGCGCGATGCTCGCGCCGTTGCCGAGATGGAAATGCGCGACGGGGTCTCTGGCGCGGCGTTTTCGTGGGTCGACCTCGCTCAGATAGCGGGCGCAGATCCGCAAGAGCAGTGGCTGCAAGGCGGCGGCCAGCGGCGCATCCCTGTGCCAGTCGGCATGCGCGGTGCCCTGCAGAAGCTGGCGCTCCGCTTCGTGCAGGCCCGCCTCGCCGCCGGGGTCTGGCCGGTCTGCGAGCAGCGTGCCCAGCCAGTGCGCGAAGCCCGGAATCGGCGAGAGCGTCGCGAACTGCCGCAACCCCGGGAGTTCCTGTTTCAGATCGTTCACCACGCGGCGTATCAGGTGATTGCCGAAACTGATCCCGGCGAGACCGCGCTGCGCGTTCGAGATGGAGTAGAAAATCGCGGTGTCAGCATCCTCAGCGGGAACAGCCTGCGCGCCCGTGTCGAGCAGCGCCTGCACGTTGCCGGCGAGATCCCGGCACAGCGCCACCTGCACGAAGATGAGGGGCTCGTCCGGCATGTTGGGATGCACGAAGGCGTAGAGCCTGCGGTCGGATGCCAGGCGGTGCTTGAGATCCTGCCAGCTGGTGATCTCGTGTACGGCCTCGTATTCGATGAGTTTTTCGAGGAAGGCCGCGGGCGTGTGCCAGTCGATGCGGCGCAGTTGCAGGAACCCCACGTCGAACCAGCCGTGCAGCAGCAGCTTCAGATCGCGCTCCACCTCGCCGAGCGTCTCGTCCTGGCCGGCGACATCGAGTAGTTCACCGCG
>CAIXOY010000520.1 GCA_903921135.1 uncultured Gammaproteobacteria bacterium | reverse complement strand
TCGGCGCCACCTGAACCCGAGCGCCCCGCCGTCAGCTGGGAGCAGACGTTCGAATACCCCGTGCGCTTCCAGCGGATCATCGACGAGCAGCTGCTGGTGGTGGGCACCAGCCGTCACCTCTTCGGTCTGGATCCTCGCACCGGGCGGCAACTCTGGCGCGCGCGCAACGTCTCGGCACGCAGCGACGATGTGGTCGCAGTGCCGGGTGCAGGCTACCTGCTGGTGATGGATGCTGCCGGCGGCAGCTTCGACGACAGCGACACGCACATCCTCGCGATCGACCGCTTCGACGGCGAGATGTTCTGGGAATCCGCGCGCATCCCGGGCAAGGTGCAGCAGGCGGTGATCGATCCGGACGCAGGCAGAGTCTATGCCGTGGCCGTGCGCGCACCGCACGGCGACGATGCGGGCATGCTCGCAGACCTGCTGCCCGGTAAAGGCATAGGCGCGGGCTTGCTGCGCGAACCGCAACTCCTCGCACTCGATCTCCAGAACGGCCGCACGGTATGGAAGCGCGGCTTCGGTGAGGTGGTGCCCTTGCGCCCGGTGGGTGCCCGCGTGCTCGACGCGAAGGGTGACTGGCAGCCCGAACGGGCTTTCGACTTGGGTCTCTACCGTGAGCCATTCGTGGCTGGCGACACATTATGCGTGAGCTACACCGGCCTCAGCTGCTTCTCTGCGGCCAACGGCACGCCGCGCTGGCGCCAGAGCTTCCACGTGAACGAGGACGACACCGCGCTCACCTACAGCCGCGCCGTGGTCGATCGTGGCGCCGTCTACACCAGCGGTGAGGGCCGTCTGCAGGCTTTCGATCTCACTAACGGCGAGCTGATCTGGCGCTCGGACCGTGCGGACGGCATCCCGGAGTTGCAGGAAACCCCGGACAGGTTTTTCCTGCAGCTGGGCGGGTTTTTCTTCAACACCGAAAAAGAAATCTGGGAGTGGCAAGGAGACTTCGGCGCCATGGCGGTAGACCGCCGCAGCGGCGAGACGCTCTGGACCTGGGACGACGCCGAGGATGCCGTCACCAACCTTCTGGTGTTTTCGGGGCGGGTGTGGGTGGCGGACGAGGACGAACTGCTGGCACTGGACGAATCCAGCGGCAAACGTGTTGCACGCGTGGATCACGGCCTGGAGAGCCCACCCGTGATCGCGGCGCTGAACGACCGCGGACAGATATTGCTCGTGAACGCGAGCGAGGCCTGCGCGATCGACCCGCAGAGTATGGAACCTCTCTGGCGCGTCCATCACAGACCACCGGGCCCGGGCGATTGGGAGCGTTTCTCGGGCAGCCTGCTGCGGTTCTCGGGGAATGTGCTGCGCTTCGTCTCAACTGTGGTAGCACACACCAGCGGCCTGGTGCCCTCGGCCCCTGCCATCCCGCTCGCGGGCGCCGGCGTGGATCTCAAGCTGATCAGCACACGCCGCCTGGTGGGCAGCTTCACGGGACGTGCAGGCCGGCGCCTGAGTTATCAGGCCGACAGCAGCGAAGCCACCAACGTCGCGCGTCTCGCGGGGGACTACCAGTACTTCATCACGCAAAATGAGGCAGACGAGCGTCCTTCGCTCGCCATGGTGGAGCTGAACACCGGCCGTACCGAGCGCCTGCTCGCCCTGCCCCACCCGAACCCCGACCTGCTGATCGACGACGCGACCGCTCAGCTCTTCCAGGCAAGTGGGCGAAGGATCACGGCGCTGCGGTTGCGCTGAGGCAACTCGCCCGTGAGAACACCGCAGGAGACAGTGGACCTATGAAACAGTTCTCGCGCCTCCTGGCCGCAACGCTCCTGCTCCTGTGCGCGGGATCATTTGCCGCAGACTACAGCCCGGCAGCCCTCGAACTCCACCGCCCGCCCGCACCCGGCGAAAAAGGCGTGGTGGTGACATTCATGGGCACCACCACCGCGCTGATCAGCGACGGCGAAACCTCGCTGCTGACCGACGGCTACTTCAGCCGCGTGAAGATGGACCCTGAGGCCGAGGGTGGCGGTGTGGTACAGCCGGATACGGCAGCGATCAAGACGGGCATCGCCGCGCTCGGCATCCGCTCGCTGTCCGCCGTACTGGTGCTGCACTCGCATTTCGACCACGCCATGGACGCGCCCATCGTGGCAGCGATGACGGGCGCGGATCTGGTGGGCTCGGAGTCCACCGCGAACGTCGGCCGCGGGCTCGACCTGCCCGAAAAACAGATCCGTGTGGTGGCGCCGGGAGAGACAGTTCGCTACGGCAAATTCGTCGCGCACTTCTACCGTGGCAAACACTGGCCGCTGCCCGAGCCCTACGCAAGCGCGATGCTGGGCAACAGCATCGATGCGCCGCTGAAACCGCCGGCGCGCATCTACGACTACAAGGAAGGCACCACCTGGACGATCCTTCTGGAACACCCCGCGGGCAACCTGCTCATCCAGGGCAGCGCGAGCTATCTGCCCGGCGCACTCGCGGGCGTCAAAGCCGATGCGATCCTGCTCGGCACGGGAGGTCTGGGTGACCTGCCGCGCGCGGAGCAGGAGGCCTACTACCGCGAGGTCGTGAGCGCCACAGGCGCGCGCGAGGTGTTTCCCGTCCACTGGGACGTGATGAGCACACCGCTCTCGAAGCCGCTCGTGCCGGATAGCGATTTCCAGCGCTCGATGGCGTTTCTCGACGAGATGCAGAAACGGACGGGAGTGCGATTCCACCTCCTGCCCAAGGGCGAACCGGTGGTAGTGCTGAAGTAAACCCTGCCCCGCGTGGAGGGCAGGGCAGCCCGCTCAGAAAATGAAGTCCGACGCCGGCAGCAGCCCCGCCCCACCGATGAGCAGAACGAACTCCGGCGTGAGATCGGTGTCGGTGTTGAAGTTGGCGACGCAGCCGAATGAACCAACCTGC
>CAIXOY010000519.1 GCA_903921135.1 uncultured Gammaproteobacteria bacterium | reverse complement strand
CCCACATGCCTCCGGCTCTCCCGTGGGAGGGGGCCATGCCCCCGACGCTCCTACGGATTCGGGCCGAAACGGGTGGCGAGGTAGTCGATCAGCACGTCGATCTCCTCGTCCTCGACCTTGGCGCCTTTTGCCAGCATGGCATCGACCCGCGCGGACCACTGCGCGGCCGTGAGGCGCGAGGCGGTGATCACGATCGGGTCATGGCAGTCGTGGCAGGCGCGGCGCGCGATCTCGCTGCCCTCGCCTTCGGGCCAGGGATCAGCCGCAGGAACAACGAGCTCGGGGCCGGAAGACGCAGCCACCTGCCCGACCGCTTGCTCCGACGCCAGCCCCACCTGCGCCACCACAGCACCGGCCAGCGCCAGGACAGCGCACACACCCGCCCTCACAACGAGAACGCCAGCAACTTCGCGCCCGCGCCGGGCCCTCCCACGGCGATCACGAGGAACTGCCGGCCGCCCACGCGATAGCTCATCGGCGTGCCGTTGGTTTTCAGATCGCCCGTGGGGTACGTCCAGAGATCCGCACCCGTGCGCGCATCCACCGCGTGCACGGCCATGTCGCCGCCACCGCCGAACACAAAACCACCCTTGGTCACGATCACCCCCGCCGAGCCCACGGCGCCCAGTTTGGGCGGCAAGCGGGCACCGGCCAGCGCGCGGTGGGCGCGGACCTTGGCGTCATCCCCGAAGGGCTGCTGCCAGAGCATGCGGCCGGCCTGCAGATCCAGCGCGTCGAGGAAGGCATACGGCGGTTTGAGCACCGGGATGCGGTGCTTCAGGTAGAGCGAGATGGCGGGCGCGTCGTTCGGCCCGATATCAGGCACGTTGCCCGCGGCGTCGGTGATGTCCGGATACACGATCTCGGGGGAGTTGTTGACCTTGGCATAGAGAACGCCCGTCTCCGGATCAAAGGCACCACCACCCCAAGTGGCACCACCCAACAGCCCCGGCCGTTGCACCGTGCCCTGCAGGCTGGGCGGCGTGAACAGCGGCCCGAGCCGAGCCTTGGCCAGCACCGCACGCGCCTCGGCGTTCAGCGCCGGCGTGAGGTCGGTGGCGTCGTCGAGGGTCACGCCCTGCGGCACCAGCGGCGGCAAGCCGGTGGAGAAAGGCTGCGTGGGCCAGGCGCTCTCGCCGGGCACATCGCTGGGCGGCACGGCGCGCTCTTCAACGGGGAACAGCGGCTCGCCTGTCACGCGGTCGAACACGAACACGAAGCCCTGTTTTGTGAGCTGCACCGCGGCGTCCACCGCGCGGCCCTTGTGCGTCAGCGTGACCAGCAGCGGCGGCGCGGGCGGGTCGTAATCCCAGAGCCCGTGGTGAATGAGCTGCTGGTGCCAGACGCGCTTGCCCGTGGCCGCGTCCAGACACACCAGCGAATCGGCGTAGAGATTGGATCCGGGGCGGTTGCCGCCGAAGAAATCGTTGCTCGGCGTGCCCACCGGCAGATAGACGAGGCCACGTGCGGCATCGAGGCTGATCGGCGCCCAGACGTTGGCGTGGCCGGTGCGGGTGTGCGATCCCTTGCCCCAGGTCTCCACTCCGGGCTCGCCCTCGCGCGGGACGGTGTGGAAGCTCCACACCTGCTTGCCGGTGCGGGCGTCGAAGGCCCGCACATCGCCGGGCGGATCACGCGGGTACACCAGGCGATCAGCCACACCGTTGCCCAGGATCACTAGATCCT
>CAIXOY010000518.1 GCA_903921135.1 uncultured Gammaproteobacteria bacterium | reverse complement strand
TTGCATGGGTGCTGGATACCACCTGCACGGCCATGGGCGCACGCTGGCTGCGGCGCTGGCTCCGGCGCCCCACACGACGGATCGAGGTGCTGCGCTCCCGGCAGGATGCCATCGCCGAGTTGCTGGACGATGCCCGCTTCGTGCTGCCGCGCGAGCGGCTGTCGGCGGTGGGAGACATGGAGCGCATCCTCGCCCGAGTGGCACTGCGTTCGGCGCGCCCGCGCGATCTCGCCCGGCTCGGGCAGGCATTGTCGATGCTGCCGGCCTTGCAGGCCTCGACTGCCGCACTCGAGGCACCTCTGGCGCGTGAACTTCTGGCGCGCGTGCGCGAATTCCCGGCGATCGCCGGGCGCCTGGCGCAAGCACTGGTCGATAACCCGCCCATGGTCGTGCGCGAGGGCGGCGTGATCGCGGAAGGCTATGACGCCGAACTCGACGAGATGCGCGCGCTCGCAGCAGGTGCCACCGACTATCTGGTGGGCCTCGAGGCGCGCGAGCGCGAACGCAGCGGGCTGCCCAACCTGCACGTGGGCTACAACCGCGTGCACGGTTACTACATCGAGATCAGCCGCGCACAGGCGCGCAACGCACCGGCGGACTACATCCGCCGGCAGACGCTGAAGAACGCCGAGCGCTTCGTGACGCCGGAGCTGAAGGAGTACGAAGACAAGGTGCTGGGCGCCAAATCCCGCGCACTGGCACGCGAGAAATGGCTCTACGAAGAACTGATCGAGACATTGAACACCGAGCTCGGTGCGCTGCAGGACTGCGCCGCGGCGCTCGCGGAACTCGATGTGCTCTGCACGCTGGCCGAGCGGGCATCAACGCTGGATTACTGCCGCCCCGAGATCACCGAGTCGCCGGTGATGCGCATCCGCGGCGGCCGCCACCCGGTGGTGGAGCGCGTTTCCAGCGAGCCCTTCATCGCCAACGATCTCGAGCTCGATGCGAGCCGCCGCATGCTTGTCATCACGGGACCGAACATGGGCGGCAAGTCCACTTACATGCGGCAGGTGGCGTTGATCGCACTGCTCGCGCACACGGGGAGTTTCGTGCCGGCGGCAGCCGCGGAAATCCCGCTGCTCGACCGCATCTTCACGCGTATCGGATCCTCGGACGATCTGGCCGGCGGCCGATCCACTTTCATGGTCGAAATGGCCGAGACCGCCACCATCCTGCACAACGCCACGGCGCGGAGCCTCGTGCTGATGGACGAGATCGGCCGGGGCACGGGCACCTTCGACGGGCTGTCGCTCGCCTGGGCGGCGGCGGCGAGGCTCGCGCGCGAGCAACGCGCCTGGACGCTTTTCGCGACGCACTATTTCGAGCTCACGGTGCTGCCCTCGGTGGTGGAGGGCATCGCCAATGTTCACCTCGATGCCACCGAATACGCCGACCGCATCGTGTTCCTGCATGCGGTGCGGCCGGGCCCCGCAAGCCGCAGTTACGGCCTGCAGGTGGCCTCACTCGCGGGCGTGCCGCAGGACGTGATCCGCGAAGCACGCCGCAAGCTCGCCGAACTGGAGGCACCCGCACGCGCCGCGCCCCAGGCTGCCGCAGGTAAACCGGTGCAGCCCGGCCTGCCCTTCGATCGCGACCCCGCTGCCGACGCGCTGGCTGCACGCATCGCCGCGCTGGACGCCGACGCGCTCAGCCCGCGTGATGCGCTGCAACTGGTCTACGAGCTCGTCGCGCAGGCGCGGGAGGCTTGCTGAAAATTCATCGCCGCGCGTCTCTCGCCGCCCGCGCGGCCCGTGCTAGACTCGCCCCGCCCGCGTGCTCAGCGGGCTCATCCGGTTTTGAAGAGGCACTACGCAAATGACCTTTGTCGTCGGGGAAAACTGCATCAAATGCAAGCACACGGACTGCGTCGAGGTATGTCCTGTCGACTGCTTCTACGAGGGCCCGAACTTCCTGGTGATCCACCCTGACGAGTGCATCGACTGCGCGCTCTGCGAGCCGGAATGCCCCGTCGATGCGATCTTCTCCGAGGACGAGATCCCGGAAGACCAGAAGCAGTTTCTGGCGCTGAACGCCGAACTCGCGCAAATCTGGCCCAACATCACCGAACGCAAGGAAGCCCCGGCAGATGCCGAGGAGTGGAACGGCGTATCGGACAAACTGCAGTACCTCGAGCGCTGATCGCGCTGCCGGCGCGCTGCCGGAGAGGACAGAAAAAAAGGGGGCCTAAACCCCCTTTTTTCTTGCGCAGGAATCGGCGTCTCAGCTGAAAACAGCCTCGCCCGAAAGCCCCTGCCGTTCGAGGATTTCCCGCAGGCGGCGCAAGGCCTCGACCTGTATCTGCCGCACGCGCTCGCGCGTCAGGCCGATCTCGCGGCCCACCTCTTCCAGCGTGGCACCCTCGTACCCCGAAAGGCCGAAGCGCCGTGCGATCACTTCGCGCTGCTTGTCGGTGAGTTCCTCGAGCCACTCCGCGATGCTGGCACGCATGTCCTCGTCCTGCAGCAGCTCGGCGGGATCGGAGATCTGGTGGTCGGCGATGGTGTCGAGCAGGGAGCGGTCGGAATCCGGGCCGAGCGGTACATCGACGGAGGTGACACGCTCGTTCAGGCCGAGCATGCGCTTCACGTCTTCCACCGGGCGATCCACCAGCGCCGCGATTTCTTCCGCAGAGGGCTCATGGTCGAGTTTCTGCGTGAGTTCGCGCGCGGCGCGCAGGTAGATGTTCAGTTCCTTCACCACATGGATCGGGAGGCGGATGGTGCGCGTCTGGTTCATGATCGCGCGCTCGATGGTCTGCCGGATCCACCAGGTCGCGTAGGTCGAGAAGCGGAAGCCGCGCTCCGGGTCGAACTTCTCGACCGCACGGATCAGGCCGAGATTGCCTTCCTCGATCAGGTCGAGCAGCGAGAGCCCGCGGTTCAGGTAGCGCCGGGAAATCTTCACCACGAGGCGCAGGTTGCTCTCGATCATGCGCTTGCGCGCGGACGCATCACCTTTCAGCGCCTTGCGCGCGAAGAACTTCTCTTCGTCCGCGGTGAGCAGCGGCGAGAAACCGATCTCGCTCAGATAGAGCTGGGTGGCGTCCAGGGTGCGTTGTGCACCTACTGTGTCCTCCCGGCGCGGCGAGATGGATTCCTCGGGCTCCACGGCCTCGAGCGCGGACTCGGGGGAGTCGTCGTCGAGCAGGTCGACGGCGCCGTCCTCGAACTCGCCGTCCGCACCGAGCACGGGTTCTTCTTCGAATCGCACGCTTGCCTCGAGTCCCATGCGCTGTCCCCTCTGTCGTCCTTAATGTTTAGCCCGCCCCCTTAGCGCCGGGGCAGGACCTTCGCAGGGTCGACCGGTGTTCCTTTCCGGCGGACCTCGAAATGCAATTTCACGCGGTCTGTGCCGCTGTCTCCGATCTGGGCAATCGTCTGCCCCGACTTCACCACATCGCCCTCTTTCACCAGCAATTTGCTGTTGTGCGCATACGCGCTGAGGAACACATCATCATGCTTGACGATCAGCAGGTTGCCGTAGCCCCGCACACCGCTGCCCGCATACACCACCACGCCGCTGTTGGCGGCGCGCACCGGATCGCCAACGCGTCCGTCCAGATCGATGCCCTTGTGCGGTTGCGCACCGCCCGAGAAGCGTCCGATCAGCTTGCCCGTGGCCGGCCACTGCCAGGCGCCTGGCCGGGGCGGACGCTGTGCGGCGGGTGCTGCGGCAGCAGGCCGCGGCGCCGAAGGGGGCACGACGGAAGCAGCAGCCACCGCCGCTGGTGGCGGTGCGACGGCTCCGGAGCGCGGTGTGGGTACTGCGCGGGGCGTACCGTCCACGGGGGCCGCGCTGCGCGCTGGCGCCGCTGCTGGCGGACGAGGCGTTGCGCTGGCCACACCGGGCGAGGGCATCGGCAAGGGAATCGGTTGCGCGGTAACCGGGGCCGCAGAAGGCGCTGCCCGGGCGATGGCCCCGCCGGACGGCGCACCGGGCCGTTGCACGGCCACCGGTGAACCTTGCCGGACCAGCAGAGACTGCCCGGGAAAGATCTTGTAGGGGGCGTTGATGCCGTTCAGCCGGGCGATTTCCCGCCAGTCCGTGCCGGTGGCAAAGGAGATCAGGTAGAGGCTGTCGCCGGGCTTGACCGTGTAGCGCTCTGGCGACCGGGGCGCCGGCGGCTGGGCCGGGGTAACGCTCGGCTCTTCGTCGTCCGGAACGACCACGTAGTTCGTGGGCGTGGAGCAGCCCCCCAGCAGGGCCAACACACCGAAAACGACCGTCAATGTCCGTAGCTTTGAAGAGGTCATTCATTTCTGCGGCAGCTGGGGGGTTCTGGCCCTTGGTTGTGAGTTGCGCGCGTTTACTGCGCGAACCGTTTAAGAAGCATTTTTATCGCGATGATTTTATTGAACTTTCGTGAAGCCAAATTTGCCCACATCAGAAAGCTTTGTCAACGGAACAGACCGCCGAAAGCGGCACTTTTTCGCATTTGGCTGGAAATCAGGCGAGCCCGGTACATGGCGCACCGGGCGGGGGAGGACCTAGCGGAGGGTGCCGGGCAGGAGAGGAACGAAACGGACAGGCTCGATCGCACGGGTATCGAAACCCTGTTCAAGGCGCGTGACCACGTACAGCTGCTGGGACTGCTCGGGGCCGGCGGGTATCACAAGGCGTCCGCCCGGAGCGAGTTGGGCACAGAGATCCTGGGGGATCGCGAGTGGCGCGGCCGTGGTGAGGATGCCGTCGAAGGGTCCCTTGTCGGCCCAGCCCTGGAATCCGTCGGCATGCCGCAGGGACACGTTGTGGATGCCGAGCTCCCGGAGCCGGCCGCGGGCCTTGTCCTGCAGGCCGCGGATACGCTCCACGCTGAAGACCTCGTCCACAAGGGCCGCGAGAACCGCCGTCTGGTAGCCGGAACCGGTGCCGATCTCGAGCACACGGCGCGGTCTCCCGCCGCCCAGCAGGAGCTCGGTCATGCGCGCCACGATGTAGGGCTGCGACAGGGTCTGGTTGAAGCCGATGGGCAGGGCCGCGTCCTCGTAGGCGCGGTGCGCGAGCGCCTCGTCGAGAAACAGGTGCCTCGGCGTGCTCCGTATCACCTCGAGCACGCGCACGTCCTTGATGCCCTGTTCGAACAAACGCTCCACCAGGCGCGCACGCGTGCGCTGCGAGGTCATGCCGATACCGGGATGTTTCACGCGGCAGTGGCTCCGGCCGGAAGCAGCAGGGCGATGGCCTGTGCGGCAATGCCTTCGCGACGGCCGGTAAAGCCGAGCCCTTCGGTGGTGGTGGCTTTCAGGCCCACGTCACCCAGGGCGCAACCGAGATCGGTCGCGATATTGGCGCGGATCGCCTCTGCGTGCGGCGCGATCTTCGGGCGCTCGGCAATGACCGTCAGATCGACGTTGCCCACCCGGAAACCGGCATCACGCACGAGTGTCAGGCAGTGGCGCAGCAGTGCGCGGCTGTCAGCGCCCTTCCACCGCGGATCGGTATCCGGGAAGTGGCGGCCGATGTCTCCCGCGGCAATCGCGCCAAGGAGGGCATCGCAGAGCGCGTGAAGCAGGACATCGCCGTCGGAATGCGCGATCAGCCCGTGCGTGTGGGGAATGCGCACACCACCCAGCACCACCGCATCTCCGGGCCCGAATCGGTGAACGTCGAAACCTTGCCCGATCCTCATGCGCCCTCCTCCTGTGCCAGCCCCAGATAGTACGCAGCCAATGCGAGATCCTCGGCTGTCGTGACCTTGATGTTGTGCGCGCCGCAGGGAACGAGGCGCGGGCGCAGGCCCATGCGCTCAACAGCCATGGCCTCGTCGGTCACGGAAACGCCGGCATCCCGCGCTTCCTGCAGCGCACTGCAGAGCAGGCCGTAGCGGAACATCTGAGGTGTTTGCGCACGCCACAGCGACTCCCGGACGACGGTGGCCTCCACCCGGCCATCGCGATCGGCACGCTTCAGCGTATCGACGACCGGCATGGCAAGCAGTCCGCCCACCTGGTCATCGGCAAGGGAGGTGACGAGCGCGAGGATATCGTGCGGTCGCACACAGGGACGCGCCATGTCATGAACCAGAACCCAATCGGATGCCCCCGGGAGCGGATCGAAAGCCCGCAGTGCGTTCAGCACAGACGAGGCGCGATCAGCCCCGCCTTCCACGCCACACACACGGCCGCGCAGCGCGGGCGAGAGAGCAGGCCAGTGCGCATCACCAGGCGCGAGCGCGACCACCAGTTGGCGCAGGCCCGGCACCGCGAGAAGCGCCGACAGCGTGTGCTCTGCGAGCGGCTTGCCGGCGAGGGGGAGATACTGCTTGGGAATGGCCATCCCCATGCGTGCACCGCTGCCCGCAGCGGGCACGGCGATCCAGACAGGCGTGGGATCGTATGGGGAAGACATCAGGGAGCTCCCGACGGCTGCTCCACCACCACGTAGAAGGTCTCGTCGCTGCGCACCAGGCCGAGTTCCTCGCGGGCCATTTCCTCGACGCTGTCGAAGCCGCTGCGGAACTCCGCGACCTCGACCTCCAGCCGGCGGTTACGCTCGCGCAGCTGCTCGTTGGTGTGAGCGTGGTCTTCGATCTGGCGGCCTAGCGAAACCAGCTCGGCGATACTGCCCTGCCCGATCCACAGTCGCCACTGCAGCGCCGCGAGGAGCAGGATCAGAACGATCGGGGCGGGCTTCCAGCGGCGCATGCCCGGACTCTGGCCGGGGCCGCTCAGCGACGCGCCAGCTCGGCGCGCCCACGATAAGGCGCGCGGCCCGCGAGCTCCGCTTCGATGCGCAGGAGACGGTTGTATTTGGCCACGCGATCGGAGCGGCAGAGGCTGCCCGTTTTGATCTGGCCCGCGGAAGTGCCCACCGCAAGATCGGCGATGGTGGTGTCCTCCGTCTCGCCCGAGCGATGCGAGATCACGGCGGTGTAGCCGGCCTTGCGGGCCATCGCGATGGCGTCGAGGGTCTCGCTCAGGCTGCCGATCTGGTTGAACTTGATGAGGATGGAGTTGGCGATGCCCTCACGGATACCGCGGGAGAGGATTTTCGTGTTGGTCACGAAGAGATCGTCGCCCACCAATTGCACGCTGGAACCCAGCAGGCGCGTGAGTTCCGCCCAGCCTTCCCAGTCGCTTTCGTCCATGCCGTCCTCGATCGAGCAGATCGGGTAACGGCCGGCGAGATCCGCGAGATAGCCCGCGAACTCGGCGGGCGAGTAGCTCTTGCCCTCTCCCGAGAGGCTGTAGCGGCCATCGGCGTAGAACTCCGAGGCTGCGCAGTCCAGCGCGAGCACCACATCCGTGCCCATGCGGTAACCGGCCTTGCCGGTAGCCTCGATGATGGCGGCGAGCGCGGCTTCATTCGAGGGCAGATCAGGGGCAAAACCGCCCTCGTCACCCACCGCGGTGGCGAGACCGCGCCCGTGCAGCACTTTCTTCAGCGCATGGAAGATCTCCGCGCCGCAACGCAGGCCCTCGGCAAAGGTGGGCGCACCCACCGGTTGCACCATGAACTCCTGGATGTCGACGTTGTTGTCGGCGTGCTCGCCGCCGTTGACGATGTTCATCATCGGCAGTGGCATCGAATAGACGCCGGGCGTGCCGTTCAGTTCGGCGATGTGCGCGTAGAGCGGCTGCCCCTTCGACGCAGCAGCCGCGCGTGCTGCAGCAAGCGAGACAGCAAGGATCGCGTTGGCGCCGAGGCCGGATTTGTTCTCCGTTGCATCGAGGCCGAGCATGGCATCGTCCAGACCGCGCTGGTCGGTGGCATCACGCCCCGCCAGCAGAGGCGCGATACGGCCTTCCACCGCCGCAACGGCCTTGCGCACGCCCTTGCCGAGGTAGCGCGAGGCGTCGCCGTCACGCAGTTCAAGCGCCTCGCGCGAGCCCGTGGAGGCGCCCGAGGGCGCACATGCAGTACCGGTGGATCCGTCGGCAAGCAAGACGCTGGCCTCGACCGTGGGGTTGCCGCGTGAATCGAGGATCTCGAGTGCCTGTATGCGGGTGATGGTCGGGTTCATCAATACCTCCTGTCTGTGTGCAGGCGGGGATCTCTGCCTTCGCCCCGCCCTGCCGGGTGTGTATGCGGGGCGATCAGCGGATCTCGATCGCCGGGAGCGCCTTCACGAGCTCATCGAGCGCTTTCAATTGCGCGAGGAATTCGGCGAGTTTGGCAAGCGGCAGCGCGCAGGGGCCGTCGCACTTAGCATTGTCCGGGTCGGGGTGCGCCTCGAGAAACAGCGCAGACAGGCCCTGTGACATGCCGGCCCGAGCGAGTTCCACCACCTGCTGGCGCCGCCCGCCCGCGGAATCGGAGCGGCCACCGGGCATCTGGAGCGCGTGCGTGACGTCGAACATCACCGGGTAGCCGAAGCGCTTCATGATGCCGAAGCCGAGCGTGTCGACGACGAGGTTGTTGTAACCAAAGCTGGATCCGCGCTCGCAGAGCATCAACCGCGAATTACCCGCCTCTTCGAATTTGTGCAGGATGTGGCCCATTTCCTGCGGCGCGAGGAACTGCGCTTTCTTGATGTTGATGGCAGCTCCGGTCTTCGCCATGGCCACAACCAGATCCGTCTGGCGCGACAGGAAAGCGGGGAGCTGGATGACGTCACAGACCTCTGCCACCGGTGCAGCCTGAGAGGGTTCGTGCACGTCGGTGATGAGCGGGACGCCGAAGGCCGCCTTGATGTCCTGGAAGATGCGCAGCCCCTCTTCGAGGCCGGGGCCGCGGAAGGAGTTCACGGAAGAACGGTTGGCCTTGTCGAAGGAGGCCTTGAAGACGTAGGGGATACCGAGCTTCGAGCAGG
>CAIXOY010000517.1 GCA_903921135.1 uncultured Gammaproteobacteria bacterium | reverse complement strand
TCCACGCACATCACCGACCCGGAAACCGCATGGAACCCGCGTGAGTCCCCGAGTTTCTGATGCCCGAGTATCTCGGCCAGATTTCCGGGGCAGTTGCGGTATCCGGAACGCTCCTGTCCCGCCTGCTGCGCGTCCAGCATCGCGTCTATGACGCGCCGCAATTGCGCGCAGACCTCCGGAGGCACGAGTTTTCTGACGATCAGTCCGCATCCGCGACTCACCGCCTCGCGTAACACGCCCGCCTCGAGGTCGTCCGCGCAGATCTCCAGTGGCTCGACGCGCCGGAACATATCGGCCGGGTCGGCGGCTGCTGACGCCTGTGTGGGCGCCGTGGCCCCGGCAGCCCAGGGAGCGCCATTCCGATAAGTTTCCAGACGGTCCCGGAGCGAATCGTGCGCGGCTTCCAGAGACTGCCGTTCAATCGTCCTGATCAGGTCAAAGCCCATATCTCACCCGGGTCGTGCTGGAAATCGGAGGCAGGCGAAGAGAGTACAGGAAGCCGGTGCAGTCATGGCAGCGGGTGCGGCGCGGTCTCCGGTGGCAGCAAGGTCAGGAACTCGCCAAAGCGCGGCGGCTTGGGCACGGCAACCACGTAGGTGATGTCTTCTTCCGTGGCGCATTCGGCGTGGATGACGCCGGCCGGTATCACGAGCTTGTCGCCTGCGGACATCGCCACGCGCTCGCCTGTGACGCCGTCGAGCGTGGCGGTGGAGCCTGCGATCACGTAGGTGTGGACCTCGCAGTCGTGCCAGTGCATGGGCAACTCCGGCGATGCCGGGGCGATCAGCGTGGTGGGCCAGAAGCCGGTGCGTTTGATGTCTTCCAGCACCTCGGCATGGGTGCTGAAGAAGCCTTTGTGGAGGTGGATGGCCATGACTGAGGTGTCCCGTTTGTGATGTGGGGCACTATAGCCCGAGCGTGCGCCCTCAAACTCCCTTGATCTGCCTCATCCCCGCCGCTGGCGCGCCAAAGCCTCTTCGCATGAGAATATCGCGCCCGCCGATCCCGTTTGCTGCCCCTTGCCGAGAGACGACGACATGTACGGAATGGTCAACAAGGCCATGCACAAGATGGTTGTGGATTTCCACGGAGAGGAGACGTGGGTCCGCATCCGCGAACGCGCCGGCTGCGAGATCGAGGATTTCGTGCGCATGGATGCCTACCCGGATGCCGTGACGTATGGCCTGGTCGGCGCTGCCGTCGAGGAGCTGAACGCAGACCCCGCTGCGCTGCTGCGCGCCTTCGGTGTGTACTGGATTTCCTACGCACAGGAATCCGGCTACCGCGATTTCTTCCAGGCCTGTGACAGCTACATCAGCTTCGTGCAGCAACTCGACGCCATGCACGCGCGCTTGCAGCTTGCCTTCCGCGAGTTGCGTGCGCCGCAGTTCGCCTGCACCGTGCTCTCACCCACCTCGGTGCGTGTGGTCTACCGCTCACAGCGCCACGGGCTGGCACCTTTCGTGATCGGGCTCTTCGAGGGTCTTGGTCCGGTATTCAGCGTGAAGGCGGCGGTCGAGAAAACCGGGGAGCACATCTCGGAAGAGACCGGCGTCGAGATCCACTACCTGGTGCAACTGGAACCCGCATGATCTCGGCCGAGACGCTCGCACAGCGCCTGCCCGTCCACGCCATCATCGGGCCGGATCTGACGGTGCTGCAGATCGGCAGCGCGCTCGCGCGCGTCTGCGGTGAGGTGGTCGGGCGCAGCTTCGATGCGTGTTTCGAGTTGGTGCGCCCCACGCTGAGCGTGCTGGATGCGCCCACGCTGCGCGCGCTGGGCCCCGTGTTCTGCCAGATCAATTGCCGCTCCAACGGGCTGGCGTTGCGCGCCGAGTTCCTGCCCGGCGACGGTGGCTGCGTGGTGATGATGGGCAGCCCTGCGGTGCTCAGCCTGGATGAACTGCGCCAGTACGGTCTCGGCCTGAACGATTTCGCCGTCACGGATCCCTCGGTCGAGTTTTTCATGGCGCTCACCACGCAGCGCGCCACGCTCGACGAGCTCCACGCAGTGAACGCACGGCAGCGCGAGCAGCGCAAGGAACTCGAGCGCATCAACGCCCGTCTCGAAGCCGCCACGCGGGAAGCCAATCACGCCTCCGCGGTGAAGAGCCGTTTTCTTTCCAAGATGAGCCACGAGCTGCGCACGCCGCTCAATGCCATCACCGGCCTCACGCAATTGCTGCGCGACAGTGCCCGCGATGCCGAGCAGCGCGAGTACTTCGACGACCTGCGCGATGCATCCCATTTGCTGCTCTCGCTGATCGGACAGGTGCTGGATCTCTCGAAGATCGAGTCGGGCCAGATGACGCTGGAGCGCCAGCCCTTCGACCTGCACGACACCATCCAGAAAGTCATGCACCCGTTGCGTGCGCGCGCGCAGCTGCGTGGCCTTGTCTGCACCTGGAGTCTTGATGCGCCGCCGGGTGTGTGGATCTGGGGCGATGCGCTTCGGCTGCAGCAGATTGCGCTGAACCTGGTGGGCAACGCGCTCAAGTTCACGCAGCGGGGGGAAGTCGAGGTGCGCGTGGTGCTGTCGCAGGGGCGCTTGCGTCTTGCGGTGCGCGACACGGGGCCGGGTATCGCAGCAGAGGATCTGGCGCAGCTTTTCCAGCCTTTCGTGCAGGTCGGGCCCGCGCAATCGCAGGAGGAGGGCTCCGGGCTGGGGCTCGCGCTCTCGCGCGAACTCGCTGCGCTGATGGGCGGCACGCTGAGCGCCGAGAGCGAGCCCGGCGTGGGCAGTGTTTTCGTGCTGGATGTGCCCGCGGAACTGGCGCCCGCGCCTGCAGCCGTGGCGGCGCCTGCGCCCGCAGCCGAGGGGCAGACGAGCACGCCCAAAAGCTCCCTGCGCGTATTGCTGGTCGATGACAACGCCATCAACCGCATGGTGGGCCAGCGCCTGCTGCAGCGCGACGGCCATCAGGTCGAGGTGCTCGAGAGCGGCGAGCAGGCCATCGAGCGGCTCGCGCGCGAGAGCTACGACGCGGTGTTCATGGACGTGCAGATGCCGGGCCTGGACGGCCTGGCAACCACGCGCATCCTGCGCAGCAAAGGCCTGCGCACGCCTGTGGTGGCGCTGACGGCCAATGCGCTTTCGGGGGATCGCGAGGTCTGCATCGCGGCCGGCATGACCGACTACCTGCCCAAACCCCTCGACCTCGGCGAGTTGCGGGCTGTGGTGCAGCGCATCGCCGGCCAATGAGCGCTGGCGACCACCGCATAGGACGTGTGCGCGTGCTTACGGGCGCGCAGAACGGCAAATATCCCGCGGGCAATTCGCTGTGGATCGACGGCACCGATACACGGGCCGTGATCGACCCGTCGCTCTCCTTGCAGGCGCGTGGAGACGATCTGGCGGGGCGCGCGGATCTTGTGCTGCTCAGCCACGCGCACGAGGACCACACCGCGGGGCTCGCGTTGTTTGCCGATGCTTCGGTGCACGTGCACCACGAGGACCTCGTAGGCCTCTCCGGCATCGACGGGCTGATGCAGATCTACGGTTACGGCGGTGAACTCGCAGCCATCACGCGCGCCTGGGTGCTGGAGCAGTTCGCGCAGGTACCGCGCCCGGACGCGAAGGGTTTTGCCGATGGCGCGACTTTCGATCTGGGCGGCTCCACCGTGCGTGTCTTCCACACGCCGGGCCATACGCGCGGGCATTGTGTGTTCCGCATCGAACCCGAAGGCGTGCTGTTTCTGGGCGATATCGAGTTGAGCAGCTTCGGGCCCTATTACGGGGATGCGTGGTCGGATCTGTCGGACTTCGAGCGCTCGATCGAGCGGGTACGTGGCATTGATGCGACGGCGTGGGTGTCGTTCCATCACGTGGGGCTGATCGAGGATCGCTCGGTGTTTCTCGAAAAGCTCGACAGGTTTGCCGCCAGGATCGTGGAGCGGGAGGAAGCGATGCTCGACTTCCTTGGTGAGCCGCGGACGCTGGAGCAGATGATCGCACGGCGTTTTGTGTACCCCGCGCACGCGAACCTGCCCTTCATCGATGCGGTGGAGAGGCGTACCCTCGAGCAGCACCTCGCACGCTTGCAGCAGCAGGGCCGGGTGACTGCCGTGGAGCCCGACACCTACCGCACGACCCTGTAGGAATGCGCCATGCCCGCGATGCTCTCCCCGTGGGAGCGGGCCATGCCCGCGACAACACCCCCGTGCTAATGTTCGCTCCGCTACGGAGACCCTGAGCCATGAGCAACACCCCCGCACAAACGCCCGCACCGCAGCCCAACTGGGAACTCGACCGCGTGGTCGCGGAACTGCGCGCCGTGCGCGAGAAATGGCGCGAGAGCCAGCAGCGCAGCCGTGACGTGGGCGGCCGTGAGCTTCCCTCGCGGGAAACGCTGGGCCGCATCGTCGAGGCCCTGCGCGGTGCGCTCTTCCCGATGCGCCTTGGTCCCAGCGATTTGCGT
>CAIXOY010000516.1 GCA_903921135.1 uncultured Gammaproteobacteria bacterium | reverse complement strand
TACGTTCTCAGCCAGCCGTGGCCTTTCCCGTCCTCGCTGATGATCGGTTGCATTGCCCCGGTGGAGCACGACCTGATCCGGCTTGATACAAACGAATTGCAGGACGCCATCTGGCTCAGCAGGGAGGAAGTGCGTGCTGTGCTGCGCGGAGAGCCCGGCGCCCGCATCATGACGCCACCGCCGCTGGCGATCGCCCATTCCCTGATGCAGGCGTGGGCAGCAGACTGAACCGGGAGCCTCAGCGCTGGCCTTTTCTGGCTGCGGTGATCATGCGCGCAAAAGCGTTAAGCACTTCCTGTGATTGCATGATCTCGGGCAACCGCGCGAAAGCAGGCTGTGCAAGATACCCCTGCAGATGTGCCAGCTCGGGTTGGCCCTCGGGTTTCAGGCTGAGGTGGGCCACTTCCCGAACCCGTCCCATCGCGATGTTCTCTCCCAGTCGGGCGCTGGCATAACACAGGGCCAGCCTGCAGGCCTCCGGGCTTCCTTGGTCTGCCGGCGAGTCCAGCATGAACCCCACACGTTCGACCCCAGACACGATGCGGGGCGGCAGGCCCCATTGCTGCAGCAGCAAGTGCCCGGCCACCACGGCATTGAAACCGAGGTTGTCCTGCTGCGTGCGCGTGCGCTCGAACAGTCCGTGCTCCCATGTTTCGAGCGCGATGTCCGGCGGCAGCAGGGTCAACACCGCGAAATCCCCGACGAAGGAGAGGACGGTGACGGTTGCGGATGCGCCACCATCGGTGAAACCGAGGCGCTGTGAGAGCATCGTGCAGATCTCCGAGCCCATCAGTCCGGCGTCCCAGATCCGCGCGTACAGCGATTGGAGGCTGGGGGTTTCGGTGCGGTAGGACTCTTCGACCAGAAAGCGCATCGCAATGCTGCGCACGGCGTTGATGCCGAGGAAATTGATCGCGTGCTGGACGCTCACGATCGGTGACTGGAGCCCGTGCAGGGGCGAGTTCACGACGCCGAGCACGCGCGCCGCCAACACGGGTTCGCGCATGAGGAAGTCGGCGAGTTCCCGCGTGCTGCCCGAGGCGATGAAGTCAGGATCGCTCAGTTCACGCAGCGAACGTGGAGGAAGGAAAATCCGCTCCATTTCTTCGAGCAGAATGACCTGACGGGCTGCGCTGATATCGCTGCTGCGCACCATGCGGAACCGTGCAAGGTCCTCCGGTATGGCGGCTACGACAGGAGGTGTGGCAGGGCTCGCCGCAACTTTTGCGGGCGCTTGATGCCCCGTGTCCACGGCCACTCCCCGTCTCTTCGGGCCGGGTGCAGGTTCACGCGACGAGCGCACGATCGCAAGCAACGCCAGAAGCGCCGCGATCAGTATCGCCCCGACGAGTACGCTCATCGAACAGTCCCTGCCGGATCACCGATTCAGGGTAGGTGATCAGCCTGTGCACCGCAAATGCGGGGGCACCGCATTGCAAGCGCATTGGCGGATCAGTCGAGGGGCTGCCCGATCTGCAGGTAAACCGCTCGCTGGTTGTCCTCGCCCAGCCCAACCCCGATGTAGATCGGGCCAAGCGGCGAGTCCACGCCAAGGAACAGGCTGCCGGCGTGGATCAGATCGTCGAGCGAGGCGCTGCTGCGCTGCAGCCAGGTATTGCCCGCCTCGACACTGAGGCCCGCGTAGACAGGGAGGTCGACGGGCAACAGCGATTGATCGGTCAGGCGCCGGTAGTAGCTCAGGCTTGCGAATCCGAGGTAGTTGCCCGCGAGGGAGTCGCGCGTGTATCCGGAGAGCGAGAGAAACCCGCCCAGCGTGAAGGCCTGGGAGGGCAGGGTGATGACGCGCAACCCGTCTCCTGCCACGTCCAGATCTATTTCCGACCAGCGCCCCGAGAGTGTGAAGGTGTTGCGGCCGAAACTCCTGCTCGCACTGAACCTGCTTTCCCATGCGCGGTAATCGGCTTCGGCGCCCCAGTCGTGTTCACCCTGAGAGAACCGGGAGCTGAACCGTACGCCGCTGCCCGGGAAATATGCGCGGTCCAGCGTGTCGACTTTCAGCTCGGCAAACCACCCGCCATCGTCCTCGCTGGAGGAACTGAGCAGGGGGGAGCCGATCTCGATGTCGTTGTTCGCTGTTCCCACGAACGCTCCTGCCCGCACGCGCGCCACATTCGAGATGTTGTAACCGCCGGCCAGTTCGAGCTGGTGGTCGTCGACCACCGCGCGGGCGCGCAGTTCCCCGTCGGCCGCGAGGTTGAGCTGTCGTTGCTCGTACTGGTAGCCCACGTCGGCAAAGAAGAGGCGGGCCGTGTCTATGGGCTGGTAGAACTGCGTGAGGAAAAAGGAGTGTCCGCCCAGCTGGCCCGCGCTGTACCACTCCGCGCCCCGACGGTTCAGACCGCGCTGGTGCCAGCTCGCGCGAAGCCCGAACTCGCTCTCGCCGCGACTGTCCTGGTCCCAGTTCAGGCCCAGCTTGAGCACGTTGTCACCCTGCGGATTGCGTGTCGCGTGCAGGCGCAGCACGTGCCCCTGCTCCTCCCGGATCACGTCGTAATCCACGCGGGCGAACTCGTCGAGCCCGTAGATGTCGGCGATGTCGCTCTCGATGCGGTCACGGTCGAGGCGTTCGCCAAGGGGCTGGGTGATCATGTTGCGGAGCAGTTTGTCGGGCACACGGGTGTCCGTTTCGATGCGCACCTCCACGATCTTGGGGAGTACCAGGCGCGGACGCTGTGCGAGGCGCTCGGCCTCGCGGGAATCCGCAAGCGTGGCGAGCTGCGGGGCGAGCGCGCGCGCCGCGGCATAGCCGATGGCAATCGCGGCCTCGGGCTGGTCGAAGCTGGCCGCCGTGATGCCGGCGGCGTCGAGGGCAGGGCGCACCAGCACATCTCCCGTGCGCATCAGTTTCAGCTGCTGCTCCGAGTTGCTGCGGGTCATGATGTTGGTGAGCTGGTCAACCAGCGAGAGCACGTTGTCGAGTTTTTCGCGCGGCGCGAGCGGCGTGCCGATGTCCACCACCACGAGGCGTTCAACGCCCATCGACTGCGCCACGGTGACGGGGATGTTCATGGCGATGCCGCCGTCCACCAGCAGTCGCCCGTCGATGTCCACCGGTGTGAAGACGCCGGGTATGGACATGCTCGCGCGCATGGCGAGCGCCAGATCGCCTTGCGACAGCACCACGGCTTCGCCCGTGACGATGTCGGCCGCGACCGCGCGATAGGGAATGGGCAACTTGTCGAAATCGCGGATGCGCGAAGCGTGCGCCACCAGATCGTGCAGCACGAAGTTCAGGTGCTGCCCCTTTATGGCGCCCATCGGGAGCTTCAGGACGCCGTCCTTGAAGCGGAGTGAAGCCCCCAAGAGGAAGTCGTAGTCCTGCTCCTTCCGGCGGAAGGGCAGGCGGTCACGCGGGGTGTCGTCGTCGAGTGCGTAGCGCCAGTCGAGGGTGCGGGCGATCTCTTCGAGCTCTGCGGCGGTGAGGCCCGAGGCGTACAGCCCGCCGATGATCGAGCCCATGCTCGTGCCGGCCACCGCGTCGACGTGGATGCCATGCTCTTCGAGGTACTTGATCACGCCGATGTGGGCGATGCCGCGCGCGCCGCCGCCGGCGAGCACCAGCCCCACGCGTGGGCGGTGCGTTGTTTCAGCGGGCGCCACAGCCGCCGTGGCGGGCGGCAGGAAGAGCGCAAAGGACAACAGGGACAGAAGGAGCTTTGATCGGAGCATGGCAACTCTGCCGCGGCTGGCTGCAGTGACGGCC
>CAIXOY010000515.1 GCA_903921135.1 uncultured Gammaproteobacteria bacterium | reverse complement strand
GTGCAGATCGCGCATCAGGAAGGCTTCGTTGCGACAGAACACCTCAAGCGCTACACCGCGCTCGGCATGGCGACCGACCAGGGCAAGACCAGCAACCTGAACGGCATGGCGCTGATGGCGGCGTTGCGCGGCGAGGCAGCCGGCGGCACCACCACCTTCCGGCCACCGTGGGTGCCGATGACCATCGGCGCGCTCGCGGGGCGCAGCACGGGGCTGCATTTCCGCCCCGCGCGCCGTTCACCGATGCACGAGTGGCACGCCGCAAATGGTGCGGTCTTCACCGAGGCCGGCCCGTGGTTGCGCCCGTGGTACTACCGTTGGGCGGGCGATACCCCCGCAAGCGCCTACATCGAGGAGATGCGCCTCGTGCGCGGCGCCGTCGGCATCTCCGACGTCTCCTCCCTCGGCAAGATCGAACTGCAGGGCCCCGACGTGGGGGAGTTTCTTGATCGCGTCTACGTGAACGTCTTTTCGAGCCTTCCGGTGGGCAAAGCCCGTTACGGCGTGATGCTGAATGACGATGCCACGGTGCTGGACGACGGCACCTGCGCGCGTTTGGGCGACATGCGCTGGTTCCTGACCACCACCACGGCGCAGGCGGCCGAGGTGATGTCGCATATCGAGTTCCTGCTGCAGACCGCGTGGACGGATCTGCGCGTGCAGGCGGTGTCCGTCACCGACCAGTACGCGGGCATGTCGGTCGCTGGTCCGCATGCGCGCCAGGCGCTGGAACTCGCATTGCCCGGACACGATGTCTCGGCGTCGGCCTTGCCGCACTTGGGATGCCTCGAGATCGAACACGACGGAATACCGCTCAAGGTGTTGAGGCTCAGTTTCTCGGGCGAACTCGCCTACGAGATCTACGCGCCCGCCGACCATGGCATCGCGGTGTGGGAGCACATCCTGCGTGCGGCGGCACCGCTGGGTATCCGCCCCTACGGTCTCGAGGCGCTGGCCTCGTTGCGCATCGAGAAGGGCCACGTGGCGGGCAGCATGGAGCTTGATCACCGCAACACTCTCGATGATCTCGGCCTTGGCCGCATGGCCTCGACGCGCAAGGCGTTCATCGGACAGACGCTGCGGCAACGCACTGGCCTGCAGGCTCCGGAACGCTGGAGTCTGGTGGGCCTCGATTGCCTCGAGGCGGACAAGACGCTGCGTGGCGGCGCCATCCTGTTCGCGGCCGGTGAAGACATTGCGGGCCACGGCCGTGGCCACGTCACCTCCGTGACGTGGTCCGTTGTGTTGGGCAAGACCATCGCGCTCGCGCTCTACCGGGGCGGCCTCGCGCACGCGGGAGAAGAGATCGTCTGCGCCTATCCGTTGCTCGGCGAGCAGGTGCGTGCGCGCATCGTCTCACCCGTGTTCATCGATCCGGCGGGAGAGCGCATGCATGCCTGAGCGTCGGTCGGTACTCGCGCGTCACCTCGCACTTGGTGGCCGTGACGGTGTGGATGGTCGGCGCGCGCTTGTTCTGGGTGAACTGCACGGCTGGCACCTCTGCCAGCTCTCGGCGTTTGCGGGCACTGACGATGCCCTGCGTGCGCAGCTAAACGCATTCGGCGCACACGAGCTACCGCTCGACAGCAGGCGAGTCTCGGTCTCGGGCGATGCGCGCTTCTACCGCCTCGGACCCGCGCGGTACCTGTGGGCCGCGTCCTCGGACGCGTTGATGCAGCAGGTGGCGCGCGAACTTGATCCGTCAACGGGCGCTCTGACGCGTTTGTCCGGCGCACGGGTTCGGCTGCTCATCGAAGGCCCTGCCGCCACGCAACTGCTGCAGGGCGGTATCGCGCTCGACCTGCACCCCTCGGTCTTTGGCGTTGGCCACTTTGCGCAGACGGCTTTGCATCACGTGCCGGTATTGCTGGAGCGCACGGCAGAGCTGCACTACGCGTTGCAGGTGCCCACCACCTGGGCTGTCTCGGTGTGGGAGTGGCTCAGTGACGCGGCGCTGCCCTTCGGTTACGACATCGCACGCTGAAAGGCAGCGCTCATCACCCGCGCGGTGTCATGCCGCGTGATCGCCGGAGTGCGCGAGATAAGTGCTTGCCCGAGCTGCATCGGCAGTGCAGCACGAATAGAGTGCGGTGGTCCGGGTCCGTCCCGGTGGCGTAACCGCGGGACCAAGCGGCGCAGTAAAAGGAAGAGCATTCATGCCTGCGGCCGTAGTGCCTCCCGATGAAGCGGAACGTCTCGCCGCGCTGCTGTCTTATGAGGTTC
>CAIXOY010000514.1 GCA_903921135.1 uncultured Gammaproteobacteria bacterium | reverse complement strand
GTTTGCTGCACCAGCGTGCCCGCGATGGTGGCGGGGCTCATGGAGCCTGCCAGCGTGAAGGGCGTGATGCAGGTCACTTGCCCCGCACGCGCCAGCTCGAACACGGCTTCCGTCATGGGGATGTCGAGTTGCAGGGGCGAGTTGGTGTTCACGATGCCGAGGATTGCCGGGTTGCGCGCGAGTTCCGCATCGTCAACGCCAAGCGCGATGCGATGCATCGCGATGCAGTCCTGCGTGCGCTCGCGTCCCAGTACGAAGCCCTGGCAGTTCTTGTCGGTGAGCGTGAGCTGGGCGAGGTAGAGATCCAGATGCCGCGATTCCGGCGGCAGATCCATCGCCTCGAAAGGCCCGCCACCTTCCTGATGGAGGATCTCCAGCGACTGCACCAGCCGGATGAAATCGCATTGCTCTGCGTAGGTACCCGGCCTGCGACCTCGGTCCAGATCGCTGACGAATGCAGGCCCGCCCACCGCACCGAAGACCAGATGATTGCCGCCGATCACCAGATCGCGCGCCGGATTGCGCGCGCGCAGCCCGAAGATCGACGGCGCATGCGCGAGTTGCTCCAGCACCATCGCACGGTCCATGCGCACCATCATCGAGTCTTCGTCCACGCTGGCGCCGGATAAGCGCATCAGCTGCCGGCTCTCGGGCTCGAGGAAGCGCATGCCGTAGGTCTCGAGCACCTCCAGCGCGCCGTCGATGATGGCCTCGAGCTGGTCTGCGGACAGCGGCTCTATCGGCGGGTAAGGATTGCGCAGGCTGCGCCAGGGCAACTGGTGCACGGCAGATGCCACGCGGCGTTCGCGTTGCGGGCGGCGGCTCATGGTGCGGCTCCTGTCGAGGCCGCGGCCTGACGTGGCGGGCGGATGTTGGCGATGAGACCGCCGGCTTTCACCACGGATTCCAGATAGTCGGGCGGGAAACGCGCCTCGAGTTCGGCGGCGCGCCGGGCGACCAGCGATGCTATGTCGGCGGCATCCACTTCTTCGGATTCCCGGCGCCACTCCGCAAGGTAGAGATCGCTGGAGCCCTTGCCCGCGCGCATGGCGGCGCGGTCGATGGCGTGCGCGAAGCGGCGGTGGAGTTCGCGTTTCACGTTGTCGCGGCCCACGCGGCCGATCACCTGCGAGGGGATGTCGCGCCAGAAGATGCTGATCAGTTTTGCCATCGCAGCACCTGCGTGTGTAGCGCATCGTGCAGTGGCCCGAGCCCCGTCGCGTGCCGCTCGAAGGCAAGGCCCATCCACTCGGCCGCGGCGCGCGCGGCCTCGTCCAGCGCGGCGTCCTCGGTCTGTGCCAGATAGACCAGCCGACGGTAATTGCCGAAGTACACGGGCATCAGTTCGGGGTGACGGTCCAGCCCCAGGCCCTGCCGCACCAGGCGATCGAAATGCCGCACCAGGAAATCCGTGAGGTAGAAGGTGCCGGGCTCTTCGTCTGCCAGCGCGGTGAAGACCTCCGTACCCGCGAGGAATTCGTAGCAGTGCGCCCCTGGCAGACGCTCCACGCCGTGGGCATCGAGCACACGGTCGAGCTCCCCGCCCGTGCCGCAGTCGGCGTAGGCCACGAAGATGCGGTTGAAGTTCCCCTCGTGCTTGCGGATGGCCTCGTCCACCGCGGGCGCGATGCGCTCGGGGCGGTTGTGAAGTGCAGCATCGAGGCAACGCAGGGTCACGTGCGCGAGCGGGCCGGCGCGGCGCAAGGCTTCGAGCTCGCGCGCGATGGCGCCGCAGGCGAGCACCAGCGTGCTGTCTTTGGCGCGGGCTTCGCTCATGGGCCTGCCTTGCGCCGATCCCGCATAAGCGGCTCGGGGCGGGGGGGCGCGCGACGCAGGCGGGCGACCATGATGTGTTTCCGGG
>CAIXOY010000513.1 GCA_903921135.1 uncultured Gammaproteobacteria bacterium | reverse complement strand
GGGCCACTCGGCGCCTCGAGCGCACGCAGCACTTCCTGCAGGGCACGCGGCACGTCGATACCGGCGCCAACCGCCCGCTCGAGGATGAGCGGCGCGATCTCCTGATGCAGGCGTACGCCGGTGAGGATCAGGGCGGATGCGAGTTCCGGATTGCCGCTGATCAGGCCCTCCAGGATGCCGAGCATCTCTTCGCGGTCGATCTCGGGGAGTTGGTCGAGCATGCCGAGCAGCACGATCAACTCCTCGTCCGCGATGATCCCCGCGAGGCGCTCGGCCTCTGCCTTGGCAGCAGCGGCAGACATCCGCGCCAGCTTGCGCGCAAGCGCAACCGGATCGCGCGCATCGAGCGGCCGGGTGAAGCGTTCGGGCAGGGTGTTGGCATCCAGCACGCGGGCGCTGAAGCCTTCTTCGAGATCGATACGTCCGGCGGCGTTCTCGACATAGCCCCTGCCGATGTCGAAGGTCACTTCCTGGTGCCCGTCGGCAAACAGGATCACCCGGATCGCCGTGCCGCGAACACCGATGGTGGCGATCTGCGTCTTCAGCATCACCTCTTCCTTGCCACGCTTGTCGACCAGACCGGTGAGAGCGCGCAGGCTGCCTTTCACCACGCCCGTGACCATGCGGTCTGCGGCGGGATCGTCGGGCTTGAACTGGTACTCGCTGATCGAGACCACAGTGCCCGGTTGCAGTGCCAGCATGCTCTTGTCGCGCATCACGAAGCGCGCACTGGCACCCTCTGCGGCCTCCAGAACGTCCTGCTGGAAGATGGGGTCGCGCGCCTTCACCGGGCGCTTCTGGGCTGCGGCCTCTGCCGTGACGCCGCCCCGCACGAACACCGCACGGCCGGCGTTATCGGCAGCGCCGGCGGGTGCCGGTGCAGCCACCGCAGGCAGTGCGGCGGCAAGCAGGAAGGTGCCAAGACAAGCGGCTCTGCACACACGGGCGATCAGGGGCATGTGAGCAATTCCTCTGCCGCGCGCAACTGATCGAGGATCTGCTGCTGCTCGTCGGTGAACTGGTCCGCGATGGCGCGCAACTGCGCCTCGAGTGAGGCCTCGGGCTGCGCCCCCCCGGCATTGGTGGCGTCCGTGAGCGTTCTCTCGCCGGTATCAGTCAGCGCGATATCCTCGCCCGCGATCATGGCCATGATGTCTTCCATCATGTCCTGCCACTCGAGGTCGCCGACCATGTAATCCTCGGGCGGCGGCGCAAGCGCCTGGTAGATCCAGGTCTGCTCCGGAGCACTTCCGTAAATGGCTGGGTCAACGGATACGACACCGATGTAGACCACAGCGACAGGCGTGGTGCTGAACACGGTGGTGCCCGGTATGACCGGCGGTACCGACTGCCCGAAGCCGCCGGTCACGCTGAAGGTGACGCCGGGGGGCAGGCCCGAAATGCTTCCGAAATCCCCCACGATGCTGCCAGCACTCAGGATCTGGATCCCGTCGTTCGGCCCCGGTACGAAGCCGTTCAGCAGGATCAGGTTCAGGTTCCCCGCCAGAGTCGCCGTGCCGGAGACGATCAGCTGGTCGTACTGCGTCCCCGCAATGGGCCCCGCCAGCTCGATGTTCAGCACGCCTGCACCCGTCTGCGTGTAGTTCCCGCTCACCGTCAGGATGCCCGGCGAACTGCCCGGGCTCACCGCGCCGTCGTTCAGGAACAGGGAGGCCGTCACGTCGATGGTGCCGTGCCCCTTCACATCGCCACGGTTGATGAACTGTCCGGCCACGATCTGCAGATTCTGGCCGGGCGGCACGATGATCGTGCCGGAGTTCACGAAGTCCGCTGTGCCCTGATCGACCACGCCACCGCCCTCGGCGATCAGCAGACCGGCGTTGTCGAGCGTGAGGGTCACCGTGCCGCCGCGCAGCGTCAGCGTGCCGCTGCTCTGGAGTACCGCGCTGCCGTCGAGCGTCGATCCGTCGAGGACCAGGTTGCCGGTGGACTCGATCGTCGAGGCGCCCGTCAGCGTGAGCGTGCCGTCGCTGATGGTGAGCGTGTCGGAGAGATGCAGCGCGACCAGCGTCGCGCCACCGCTGAGCTGCGGGGCACCCACGGCATCGGGTACCACCACCGTGTCGATGGCGGTGGGCGCAAGGCCCTGATCCCAGTTACCGGGGTTGTTCCAGTTGTTGTCGCCCGTGGCGTTCGTCCAGACCAGATCGCCGCGTGCCACCGTCACCGTGACGCTCTGCGTGCTGCCGTCGTTCACCGTGTACGTGAACGCATCCGTGCCCGTGAAGCCCGGCGTGGGCGTGTACTCGACCCGCCCGTCGGCAAGGATCTTCACGCTGCCGTTCGTGCCCTGGGTGATCGCAGTGACGGCGAGCGCGTTGTCGATATCGCTGTCGTTCGCCAGCACATCGATCGCCACCGGCGTGCCCCAGACGGTGCTGCCGGCGTCGGCGCCGAGCAGTGCAGCGTCGTTGGCGCCGGTGATGGTGATCACCAGGCTGGCGCTGCTGCTCAAGCCACCCGCATCGGTCACCATGTAGGGCACAGTGACCGTCTGTGTCTGCCCCGCGGAGATGCTGTCGTAGCTCGAGGCATCGAAGCTCCAGTTGCCGGCCGCATCGAGCGAGAAGCCGATGGGAGCCGTGCCGGTGAGCGCGAAGCTCCGCGTGTCGCCGGTGTCTGCATCTGTCGCCGTGAGCGTGCCCGAGACCGTGCCGTCTTCCAGCACCGAGGCCGTGGCGCCGCTGCTGAGCGGAGCATCGTTGGTGCCGGTGATCGTGATCAGCAGATCGGAGCTGCTGCTGAGCCCGTCGGCGTCGGTCACGGTGTAGGGAACCGTGAGCGTTAGCGTTTGGCCGGCAGACAGACTGTCGTAGCTCGACGCATCGAAGCTCCAGTTGCCCGCGGCGTCCAGAGTGAAGCCCGGGAGCGCCGTGACGTTCGACGAGAACGTGAGTGTGTCGCCCGTATCGGGATCCGTGGCCGGGAGTGCGCCCGAGACCACGCCATCTTCCAGTACGGCGACGGTTGCACCCGTGGCGAGCGGTGCGTCGTTGGTGCCGGTGATCGTGATCACGAGGTTCGCCGTGGTGCTGCCGAGGCCACCCGGATCCTTCGCGGTGTTTGGCGTGGGGCTGGATGCAACAACGAAATCCTGCACGTCCTCCACCGTGTAGGCCACGGTGAGCGTGAGTGTCTGGCCCGCGGCAAGGCTGTCGTAGCTCGAGGCGTCGAAGCTCCAGTTGCCCGCAGCGTCCAGCGTGACGCCGGCAGGTGCCGTGCCCAGCAGCGCGAAGCTCAGCGTGTCACCCGCGTCCGCATCCGTCGCGCTGAGCGTGCCCGAGACCGTGGCGTCTTCCAGCACCGAGGCCGTGGCGCCGGGGGATACCGGGGCGTCGTTGGTGCCGGTGATGGTGATCACGAGGCTCGCGCTGCTGCTCAACCCGCCCGCATCCGTCACGGTGTAGGGAATCGTGAGCGTCTGGGTCTGACCTGCGGCAAGGCTGTCATAGCTCGACGCATCGAAGCTCCAGTTGCCCGCCGCATCCAGCGTGAAGCCCGGGAGCGCCGTGACATTCGACGAGAACGTGAGTGTGTCGCCCGTATCGGGATCCGTGGCCGGCAGTGCGCCCGAGACCACGCCATCTTCCAGCACGGCGACGGTTGCACCCGTGGCGAGTGGTGCGTCGTTGGTGCCGGTAATGGTGATCACCAGACTCGCAGTGCTGCTCGCACCGGAGGCATCTGTCACGGTGTAGGGAACAGTGAGCGTTTGTGTCTGGCTGGCGGCAAGGCCGCTGTAGCTCGCCGCGTCGACGCTCCAGTTGCCGGACGCATCCAGCGTGAACCCGGTGGGTGCCGTCCCCACCAGCGCAAACGTCAGCGTGTCGCCCGCGTCCGCATCGGTGGCGGTGAGAGTGCCGCCAGCGCCGGTGCGCTCCATCACATAGCCCCGCGAGAAGCCGTAAGCACCGAGATCATCGGGAGCATCATTCCATCCCCAGCCCCCGTTGAAGTCGTAGGCGAGTGTGTTCTCGCCACCGCTCGGCTGCCCTACCCCCCAGTTCGTGTAGACGAAAGGCTCGCCGCTCACCCAGCTGAAGGCGCCCGTCACGGGGTCTATGGTCGCGCCGAGGTAGAAGTGCGAGCGGCTGGCCGGATTGGTGGGCAGAAGCGAGATCACGAGGGCGTCCTCGGCCGCCGAGGTCACGGTGGCGAGATCCCAGCCTCCGCCGAGCGCGAGCGCAGCATCGCGAGCCGCGCTCCAGGTAATACCCTCCGCAAAGACCACGGCGTACTGGCTGGTCGACTGGCCTTCCACCACCTCGAAGCTGGCACCCGGCGACGAGGGGGCATCATTGGCACCCGTGATGGTGACGGTGACCGTTGCCGTGCTCGTCAGGCCCGAAGTATCCGAGACCGTGTAGCTGAAGGTGTCGAGGGTGGTCTGCCCCGCTGCGAGCGCATCGAGCACCGCGCCATCGGCGGTGTAGGTCACGATGTCGTCCGACGCATCCGTGGTGCCGCGGTTGTCCAGCAGCACGCTGCCTTTCGAACCCTGCGTCACAGCGGTCACAGAGAGCGGATCGCCATCCGCATCGCTGTCATTGGCAAGGAGACCGGGCAGCAAGTTCACCGTGGTGGCGTCCTCGGTCACCGATGCCGTGTCATTCGAGGCTACCGGCGCCTGGTTGGACGCCGCCTGGATCGCTACGGTGGTACCGCCCACAACGGTCTTGGTGCCGTCGCTGAACTGCCAGACGAGCGCCGCAGACGCGGGTGGCGTGGTCGCCTGGTTGGCGTAGGTGATGTGTTGCATCACCGCATCCACCAGCGCCTGCGTCGCTATGGTCTCGCTGCCAGTGAAGGTGATGGTGAGCGTGCCGCCCGAATTGCTGAAGGTGGCAAATACGCGCCCGAAGCTGAGAAGGTTGGATCCCAAAACCCCGAACGGCGCCCCACTGTCGAAACCGAACACATCTTCCGCGCTAGTGCCGCCCTCACGCGCGATCACCAGACTCGCGCCCGCGTAGTTACCGGCACCACCATTGAGCGCCGCCATCTCCGGATCGACGACCTGCACGTTGGCATCAAGGACTACT
>CAIXOY010000512.1 GCA_903921135.1 uncultured Gammaproteobacteria bacterium | reverse complement strand
GGGGTCTGCGCGAGTTGACCGGCCGGTGTGACGCGGAGGCTCTCTTTTTCCAGGCCACGCAGCAGCCGGCCTGAGAGCGGGCTGCCCGCCTCGCGTTCAAGGCTCTCGATGCGTTGCGCGAACTGCGGCACCAGCGATGCGCTCCTCTCAACCATCGCGGCCGGTGCCGCAAGGTCGGCGCAGTGTAGTGTCGGCCCGGGGGGCCGTACAGATACAGGCGGGGAGCCGAAGTGCCCGATTAGTGTTTGCGGTGAGTCTCACGCGGAAGCGTCCGGAGTTCAATTCCCCCCCCAGACCGACCGTAGCGAGCTCTGCGCGCTTGCGTTCCTACGACTGACCGAACAGCACGGCAGGTGCTCGGGGCCAAGACATATCAGGATGGCGCAGCTAAGTGCGGCGAGAGTGCCCCTCAGCCCTGCAGAGCATGACCAGACACCGCGGGACCCGCTAACCACGATCCAGCGCGTTTGCCTACCCCTCGGAGCCGGAGGTGCACTCGAATTCCGACTTCATCTCCACAGGTTCAAAGCTAAGGAGGCCTCAGGGGGTTGTCGCTTTGTTGGCTGCATGCTCAGTCCACGTCTTTCCGCAGAGCCGGAGGAGCACCACTGAAGCGAGCCTACGCTAGAAACCGGGGGCGAGATCGGACGCCAAGTCTAAGTTTCCCTGAAGCCAATTCGTTCGGTTCATCAAGTTCGTGCAGGCCGCTAGGCCGAAAACTGTGGTAATGCTGTTCGGCCGATTGGTAACTGGGCTTGGCAATTTCAAAAGAGCGTCATTTTCATCACACTACCCCCTACGACTTGCGGCGAGTCTCACTCCGAGCGCATCAGACAGCGGAAACGGGTTGCCCACCTCAATCCGTCTTGATCAACCAGAGTAGCTGTGGAGGGAATCGTGATGTGGACATGCGTTAAGTGTACCGAGAGCAACGAGGACACATTTGAGGACTGCTGGCAGTGCGGCGCCAAGCCAGACGGTACACCGCCTGAACAGCCGGAGGACTACGTAGCGGGCAAAGCTGAAGTTAACGAGTACGCGCCGGATAAATCTGAGACTAACAAATACGCATTTGGCATGGATCAGGTGCGAACGGTCGTTGACCAGACACGCACGACGTCGTACTCATCGTCGTATGAAACTGCCCGGGCATTGGCAAAGCTCACTGCCTTCTTCGGCTGGCTAGGCGTGGTAGTTGGAGCAATCGGCTTTTTCGTTTCTTTGCCTGCACCCGATCCTATTAGCTTTTTGATATCTATCGGATTGGTTTCTCTTGGACTGATTAGCGTTGCCGCTGGGCAGGTAATGCGCGCGGTGGTCGATACATCGGACAACACAGGACAAATACTTGCACTGCTGCAAAACTCTCTCGTCAATTCATCTGATTTGCGAAATAGCGATTGAATCCTAAAGGCCATCAGGTTGGTCAGGTCTGACTTCGAGGCGCTACTCAGCGTAAACCTTCTTAAAACGGCGGCTTTCCCTCTCGAGTTGGTTCACTCGATCCACCCTAGAGGCATCAGTTTCTCGTTACTGATTTGAGATACTCGGGCGGGATTGGCGCGGTCCCGGGCCGCTGCATTAGGATGTCGCGGATACGCTGGAGCAATCACATGTGGGGCAGTAACAGGATGCGCAGTAAGGCAGCGACATGCGGATGAGCCTGCGTACGGTGGCAGCCGCCTGCGTCGTCGTAGCGGCACTCGCCGTGTCGCTGCGTTTCATTTTCGTCCCCCGCGAAACCTCGTCGAATGCCTTCGTGCCCGGATTGCGTACCGTGGGTGTGGCCGCTGCGGCCGAGCGCGATATCGAGGACCGCATCGAGGCGCTCGGCAGCACGGCGTCCTGGGAGTCGATCGAGATCCGCTCCACCGTCACCGAATTCATAGACGGGATCCGCTTCACTGACGGGCAGGTGGTCGCGGCGGACGAGCTGCTCGTCACGCTGGTGCAGGACGAGGAGCGCGCGAAGCTCGCCGAGGCGAGCAGCTTTCTCACCGAGCAGGAGCGCGAGGTGCGGCGCATCGAGTCGCTGGTGGCGCGCAAATCCCTGCCCGCCAATCAACTCGACGAGCGCCGTACCTTGCGCGATGTCGCGCGCGCTCGCGTTGCGGCCGCGCAGGCCGCCCTTGCAGATCGCACCATCCGCGCGCCCTTCTCTGGCGTGCTTGGCCTGCGCGGCGCGAGTGCGGGCGCGCTGGTCACGCCGCAAACCGTCATCACCACGCTGGACGACATCGCGAGCCTGCGGCTCGACTTCCCCGTGCCCTCGATACTCCTCGGGAGTCTGCGCACCGGGCAGCCTGTCACCGCCACCACGCCGGCATTGGCCGGTCGCAGCTTTTCGGGCGAGGTGATCGGGATCGATTCGCGCGTGAACCCGGTGGACCGCTCGGTGATGCTGCGCGCGCGGATCGACAACCGCGATCTCGCGCTCAAGCCCGGCATGCTGATGAACGTGCTGGTGCAGAGCGCGCAGCGCAAGGCGCTGGTGATTCCCGAGGAGAGCGTCATCCACTACCAGCGCGAGCACTACGTGCTGCGCGTGAACGCTGCCGACGGGAACCGGGTGGAGCGTGTGGATGTGGAAGTGGGGCAGCGCACGCCGGGTTTCGTCGAGGTAAACAAAGGCCTCTCTGTCGGGGATACGGTGATCACTGAGGGCATCACCTCGGTGCGTCCGGGTGATCCTGTCGATCCCCGCGAGTTGCCGCGCACGCCATGATCATCTCCGATGTCTCGGTGCGCCGGCCCGTCTTCGCGGCCGTCATCAGCCTGCTCCTGATGGCCTTCGGCGCGGTCGCCTTCGATCTGCTGCCGCTCAGCGAATACCCCGAGACCGACCCCCCCGTCGTCACCATCGACACCGAGTACCGCGGTGCCGCCGCGGCCGTGGTGGAAACGCGTATCACCCAGCCCATCGAGGAGCGCATCGCGGGCATCGCGGGTATCGAGTCGGTGTCCTCTACCAGCGGCGACGGGCGCTCCACCGTCGAGATCCAGTTCTCCCTTGCGCGCGACATCGACGACGCCGCCAACGATGTGCGCGATCGCGTGAGCACCGTGCTGAAAGACCTCCCGCGCGAGGCCGACAGCCCGGTCGTCGCCAAGCAGGATGCCTCCGATCGCGTGATCCTCTGGCTGAGTCTGGTGAGCGAGCGCATGGACCGCCTCGAGCTCACCGACTACGGCAACCGCTTTGTTGCCGATCGTCTCGCCACCATTGATGGCGTGGCGCGTGTGCGGGTGAGTGGCGGTCTGGATTATGCGATGCGTATCTGGCTCGACCGCCGTGCGCTCGCTGCCCGCAACCTGACCGTAGCCGACATCGAGGCGGTGCTGCAGCGGGAGAACGTCGAGCTACCCGCCGGCACCATCCGTTCCGTTGAACGGGATTTCGTGGTCCGGCTCGAGCGTGGTTACCGCACCGCAGAGGATTTCCGCAGTCTCGTGGTGGGCAAGGGCAGCGATGGTTATCTCGTGCGCCTGGGCGATGTCGCCACGGTGGAGTTGGGCGCAGCCGAGAACCGCCGGCAATTCCGCGCCAACGGCGTGCCCATGGTGGGCATCGGCATCATCAAGCAGAGCAACAGCAACACGCTCGCCGTGGCGCGCGCGGTGAAGGCCGAGCGCGAGCGCATCGATGCCTCCCTGCCTGAAGGCATGCATCTCCTGCAGAGCTTCGACTCCTCGGTCTACATCGAGAGCGCGATCGAGGAGGTCTACATCACGCTTGGCATCGCCGCCGCGCTGGTGATGCTGGTGATGCTGGTGTTTCTGGGCGATCTTCGGGCCATGCTTATCCCGGCCGCTACGGTGCCGGTTTCGCTGGTGGCCACCTGCATCGTTCTCTACTTTTTCGGTTACAGCATCAACCTGCTCACGCTGCTCGCGCTGGTGCTGGCGATAGGCCTGGTGGTCGATGACTCGATCGTGGTGCTGGAGAACATCCACCGTCGCATCCGCGCCGGTGAGAGCCCGCTGGTGGCGGCCTTCCTCGGCTCGCGCCAGGTGGGCTTCGCGGTGGTGGCGACCACGCTGGTGCTGGTGGCGGTGTTCCTGCCCATCACCTTCCTGCAGGACCAGATCGGTAGGCTCTTCGCGGAATTCGCGGTTGCCATGGCGGCTGCGGTGCTGTTCTCGATGCTGGTCTCGCTCACGCTCTCGCCGGCGATGAGCGTGTGGATGCTGCGCTCTGGCGACGGGGAGCACGGGTTCGGCACGTTCTTCCAGCGGTCCCAGTTGCGCTACCGGCTGTGGCTGGCCGCTGTGCTGGGCCGCCCGGAGCTGGCACTCGCCGTGCTCGCGCTGATGCTCGGTGCTACCGCAGTGTTGTACCGCGCCATTCCCGAGGAATTCGCGCCGCAAGAGGATCGCGGCAGTTTCTTCATGTTCATGAACGCGCCAGAGGGCTCGTCATACGAGTACACGCAGCGCCATGTCGACCAGATCGAATCACTGCTGATGCCGCTCGTGGAGCGTGGCGACATCGAGCGCATGCTGATGCGCGTGCCGGGTGGCTTCGGGGGTGGGCAAAACTTCAACCAGGGCCTTGCCATCATCAACCTGCCGCACTGGGACACGGGCCGACCGCCGATCTGGGACATCATGGCCGAGGCAGGCGGGCTGGCCGCCACCGTGCCGGGCGTGCGTGCGTTTCCGACGATGCCGCAGGGGCTGGGCGGGCGCTTCGAGAAACCGCTGCAGTTCGTGATCGGTGGCGGTACCTACGAGGAACTCGCCGAATGGCGCGACAAGATTCTCGAGCGCGTCGCCAAGAACCCGCGCATCCAGTCGGTGGACCACGATTACAAGGAAACCAAGCCCCAGGTGCGCGTGCACGTTGACCGTGACCGTGCCGGTGATCTGGGCGTCAGCGTCGAAACCGTAGGCCGCACGCTGGAGACCTTGCTCGGCTCCCGCCGCGCCACACGCTTCACCATGAACGGCGAGGAATACGACGTCATCCTCGAGGGCCTCGACGAGGCGAAGCGCACGGCATCGGACCTCTCGAACATCTTCGTGCGTGCGCCTGCCAGCGGTTCGCTG
>CAIXOY010000511.1 GCA_903921135.1 uncultured Gammaproteobacteria bacterium | reverse complement strand
CTGCTTCATGGCGGGGTAAAGGAAGGCATCGGCCGCGGAGCAGCGCAGGCCGTTACGGGTAGTGATGGGGTAATAGCCCACTCCCTCGGTCTGGCGGAGGTTGAGATCCTCCGAGACGGGCAGGCCCATCTCCCGGGCGGCCTCGAAGTAATGGCGGTTGAAGCGGTGCACGCGGTCCCGCACATCGCTCACAGAGAGGGGCCCTGAGCCCCGCTCGCTGCCGTCCGGGGCGATGTGGCGCTCGATGGCCTCGAAATGCGGTTTGACGGCATCCCAGCCCCAGCCGGTGGCGCCAGCCGCGGCCCAGTCGTCGTAGTCGAAGGGCTGTCCGCGGGAATAGACCAAGGCATTGATGGAACTGGAACCTCCCACCGTCTTGCCGCGCGGCCAGTAGGCGGCGCGGCCGTTGCTGCCCGGGTCCGCCTCGGTGTCGTAGCGCCAATTGAGGCTCTGGTGATAGAAGAGCCGCCCGTAGCCGATGGGCAGCCGGATCCAGGGGTGGCGGTCCGAGCCGCCGGCCTCGATCAGCAGCACGCTGTTCTTGCCGCCCTGAGCCAGCCTGGCCGCGAGCACGCATCCCGCCGAACCCGCGCCCACGATGATGTAGTCGAATGCCTGCATGAGTCCCGTCCGGAAGGCGCCCCGAAGCGGCGGAGTATCCGCATTTTGAGGGGCGCGGAACAAACGAATTCTTCTCCGGCACTGGCCGAAATCGCTCCCGCTGTAAAGGCCCTCAGGGCCAGAAGTTAGGCCTGTTATCCAGCCGAAAAAAAAGCTCAATTGCTTTGAGGTATGCCGCCCGACTATCTAGACTCCGATCACAGGGGCCTCTTTAGGGTCGCCCCCGGGATTTCGTGTAACCCACCGTGTCGAACGGAGACAAAAATGACCAGACGAGACAACAGCAAGGTGAAGCATTTCCGCCGCACGCTGCTCAGCGCAGCGATTTTGGGAGGGGTAGGCTTCCAGCCCGTCTACGCCCAAGACTCCAGCGGCGGCCTCGAGGAGGTCATCGTGACCGCCACGCGGCGTTCGGAAAACATGCAGGACGTGCCGATCGCGGTACAGGCCCTGACCACCGAGACCCTCTCCCAGCTCGATGTCTCGGTCATCGACGATTTCATCAAGTACCTGCCCAGCGTCTCCGTGGCGAACATGGGTCCTGCCCAGGGCAACATCTACATGCGCGGCCTGAGCGTCGGCGCACTCGGCACGCAGGGTCAGGCCTCTGTAGGCGCATGGCCCAACGTGGCCGTGTACCTCGACGAGCAATCCACCCAGATCCCCGGCCGTAACCTCGACGTGTACGCGGCTGACCTCGAGCGCATCGAGGTCCTCGAAGGCCCGCAGGGCACACTCTTCGGCGCGGGCGCGCAGGCCGGTGTACTGCGTTACATCACCAACAAGCCCAAGCTCGACGTGACCGAAGGCAACTTCAACGCGAGCTTCGGCAGCACCGAGCACGGCGACGAGAGCGGTGGCGCGGAAGGCGTCATCAACCTGCCGCTGATCGAAGGCAAGGCCGCACTGCGCGTGGTTGCCTTCACCGAGAGCCGCGGTGGCTACATCGACAACGTGGGCAGCACCTTCACCCGTCGCGGCACGGACCTGGGCTTCGCCTACCGCACCGGTGGCGTCGTGCCGACCGACTCCGTCGTGATCAACAACTACAACATCGAGAAAGACGACATCAACGGTGTCGACTATCGCGGTTTCCGCGCCAGCCTGGCCTACAAGATCAACGACGACTGGGATGTGCTGATCGCGCAGAGCTGGCAGGACACGGACGCCGGTGGCGTGTTCTACCAGCACCCTGTGGGCTCCGATCTGCAAGACCTGAACCCGCTGGAAGTGACGCTGTTCAACGACAGCAACACCAAGGACAAGTTCAACAACACCGCCCTGACCGTGAACGGCACGGTCGGCGTGATGGACGTGGTCTACGCAGGCACCTACCTGAAGCGTGACTCCACGCAGATCCAGGACTACACCAACTACGCGCGCGGCGTGTACGGCACCTACTACCAGTGCACGGGCTACTCGGGCGCCTCGGTTGACAAGTGCTACTCGCCCTCATCGGTCTGGACCGACGAGACAGAGAACAAGAACCAGAGCCACGAACTGCGCTTCAGCACCCCCGGTGACTGGCGCCTGCGCGGCATCGCCGGCCTGTTCTGGGAAAAGCGTGAGCTGAACGACGACACGGCCTGGCTCTACAAGAGCGTGCCCGAGTGCGCCGTGGGCAGTTCGGCGGCCTGCTTCTTCCCGCTCGATCCGGCCAACACGCCGAAGTTCGAGAACGCATCGTTCAACAACCCGGGCCAGCGTAACTCGAACACCGGTTTCGTCGACGACTTCCAGCGCACCTACGAGCAGAAGGCCGTCTTCGCCTCCGTCGACTTCGACATCATCCCCGATGTCCTGACCGCCACCGTCGGCAGCCGCTACTACGACATGTCCAACGAGATGCTCGGCGGCAACTTCGGCAGCTTCTTCTGCAAGAACTACGGCGCAACCTCGGCCACCTTCACGGGCACGCCGCACATCTGCGGTGACGCGGCCTTCGGCGGCACCGTCAACGGCAACGCACCGTACGGCACGAACCTGGACAACCAGGATCCGAACAACGACAGCGTCACCGACCACACCGACCGCTTCAACCTGAGCTGGAACATCACCGACGAGATCATGGTCTACGCGACCTACTCCGAAGGCTTCCGGATGGGCGGTTTCAACCGTGGCCGGGGGTCAGGCGCACTTCGTGATGCCAACGGTGTCAAGCAGTGGTTCGTGCCGCTGGCCTATGACTCTGACGAACTCATTAACTACGAAGCGGGCTGGAAAACCACCCTCCTCGACAACCGCCTGCAGTTCAACGGCGCGGTCTACAAGGAAGTGTGGGAGAACGTACAGACCGGTATCTTCGCCCCGCAGCTGGGCCTGGGTAACCTCACGGTCGGTCTGAACGGCCCCGAGTACGAGGTCAAGGGTATCGAGTTCCAGATCATCGCTCAGCCGATGGACGGCCTGACGATCCAGGGCTCCGGCTCCTACAACGACAGCGAGCTCACCAACTCGCCGCGTCTGATCAACAACAACCCCGACAGCCCCAACTTCGGTCAGCCGATCGAAGAGGCCGTTGTGAACGGCGTCCTGACGCCTGTCACGAATGTCTACGGTCAGGAAGGCGACGGCCTCGCCAACTCGCCGAAGAAGCAGGCCAACCTGCGTGCCCGCTACGAGTGGGAAGTCTCGGGTCTGGACGCTTACGCACAGCTGGGCTTTGCCTACAAGTCGGACTCCAAGTCTTCGGCTACCGTGGTGAACCAGTACTCCATGCCCTCGATCACCAGCTGGGATGCCTCGGCCGGTGTATCGAAGGACAGCTGGAGCATCGAGATGTTCGTTCTCAACCTCACCGACGAGGACAAGAGCACCTACACCTCGGGTTCGCAGTTCATCGAGGCGCAGGTTCCGCTGCGTCCCCGCACGATCAGCATCCGTCTGGGCTACCGCTTCGGGGAGTGATCTGTACG
>CAIXOY010000510.1 GCA_903921135.1 uncultured Gammaproteobacteria bacterium | reverse complement strand
TCCTGCCCGAAATCTACGCACGGCGCTTCCGTGCGCTCGTGCTGCAAGACAAAGGCAGCTCGCTCCTGATCGGGATGTCCGACCCGACCAACCTCTTCGCCTACGACGAACTCGCCCGCATCCTCGCACGGCCCATCGACATCGCCGTGGTGCGGGAACAGGAACTCCTCGACGTCATCGAGCGGGTCTACAAACAGAACGACCGCATCAGCGGTATCGCCGAACAGCTGAGCGACGAACTGCGCGACGGGGATTTCGACGTCATCCAGTTCTCGGCCGACGCCGACATGAGCGAAGCGCCGGTGGTGAAGCTGCTGCACACGCTCTTCCAGTCAGCCGTGCAGTCGCGCGCCTCCGACATCCACATCGAGCCCGACGAGAACGTGCTGCGCATCCGTCAGCGGGTCGACGGCGTGCTGCTCGAGCAGACGCTGAACGAGAAACGCATCGCGCCTGCGCTGGTACAGCGCCTGAAGCTCCTGGCCGAACTCGACATCGCCGAGAAGCGCCTTCCGCAGGACGGCCGCTTCAGCGTGACGGTGGGCGAGCGCCAGATCGATGTGCGTGTCTCCACCATGCCGCTGCAGCACGGCGAGTCGGTGGTGATGCGACTCCTCGACCACCGCGAAGGGGTCAAGAATCTCGACTCGCTCGGCATGCCGCCCGCGCTGCTGCGCCGCTTCACAACGGCCATACGCCGGCCCCACGGCATGGTGGTGGTGACGGGCCCGACGGGCAGCGGCAAGACCTCAACGCTGTATTCCGCACTCAAACTCCTGAACGAGCCGCGCTACAAGATCGTGACCGTGGAAGACCCGGTGGAATACCGGCTCCCGCGCGTGAACCAGATCCAGGTGAACGCGCAGATCGGCCTCAGCTTCGCCCGCGTGCTGCGCACCACGCTGCGTCAGGACCCGGACATCATTCTGGTCGGCGAGATGCGCGATCAGGAGACCGTCGAGATAGGCCTGCGCGCCGCCATCACCGGTCACCTCGTGCTCACCACGCTGCACACCAACGACGCCATCGGCACGATCAGCCGCCTGCTCGACATGGGCGCGCCGCATTACCTGCTGGCCTCGGCGCTGCACGCTGTGGTGGCGCAGCGCCTGGTGCGCAAGATCTGCCGCAACTGCGCGCAACCCGACCAGCCCACGGGCGCCGCGCTCGGCTGGCTGCGCGGCAAGACCGGCCAGCAGGAGCCCGCCGGGCTCTGGCAAAAAGGCGCCGGCTGCCACCAGTGCAGCAACACGGGCTACCGCGGGCGCCTCGGCGTTTACGAACTGCTGTCTGTGACGCCCGCGATGAGCACTGCCCTTGCTGCGGGTGATTTCGAGACCTTTGCCTCGCTGGCCCGCGCCAGCAACGGCTACCGGCCCCTCGACATGGCCGCACTGGATCGCGCCGCCGAAGGCCTGACCAGCATCGAGGAAGCCATGCGCGTGGCTGCGGAAGGCATCCTGGCCGGCGCCGACGAAGACGACGAAGAGACCGGGACCGTCACGGCCGATGCGGCCGCAGAGCCCTCGTGACGATCTACCGTTACCGCGGGCGCGGCGGGCGCGGCGATCTGGTTGAAGGCACGATCGACGCGCAGTCCTCGGAAGCGGTGGCCCGGCAGTTGATGAACACCGGCATCACGCCGGTTGATATCCGCGAGGAGCGCCAGCAGGAAGACGTGATGGCGTCGCTGCGCCGTCTGCGCGGCCCGGTCACGCCGGATCTCGCCGAACTGGTGCTGCTCTCGCGCCAGATGTACACCCTCACCAAGGCCGGCGTTCCCATCGGGCAAGCGCTGGCCGGGCTCGCGCGCTCCACCCGCAACCCCGAACTCAAGCTCGTCCTCGAGAACGTCAAGGCCTCGGTGGAGAGCGGTCGCGAGCTTTCGGTGGCGCTGGCGCAACACCCCAACGTATTCACCTCCATCTATGTGAACACCATCAAGATCGGCGAGAACACGGGCCGACTGGAAGACGTGTTCCTGCGGCTCTCCGAGTACCTCGAGCGCGAACGCGACACGCGCGCCCGGATCAAAGCGGCGCTGCGCTACCCCTCTTTCGTGATGATCGCCATCGGGATCGCCATCGGGATCATCAACGTGATGGTGATTCCGCAGTTCGCGAGGATCTTCGAGCGGGCAAAAGTGGAGTTGCCACTACCCACCCGCATGATCGTTGCCACCTCGGACTTCTTCGTGGCCTGGTGGCCACTGCTGGCCGTGATGGCCGTGGGTGGTGTGCTTGCCTTCCGGGCCTGGCGCAGCACCCCCGAGGGCACCTACCAGTGGGACGGCATCAAACTGCGGTTGCCGATCGTGGGGAGCATCATTTACCGCGCCACGCTGGGCCGCTTCGCACGGGGTTTTGCGATGGCACTGGCCGCGGGTGTTCCGCTCGCACAGGCGCTCTCCGTGATGTCACAGGCCGTCGACAACGAGTTCGTGGGCGAGCGGATCCGCAACATCCGCAGCGGCATCGAACGCGGCGACTCCCTCACCCGTACCGCCACAGCCACGGGCATGTTCACGCCGCTTGTGTTGCAGATGCTGTCCGTGGGCGAGGACGCGGGCGCCATCGATACCCTGCTGGTCGAGGTGGCCGAGTTCTACGAGCGCGAGGTCGATTACGACATCAAGAACCTGAGCCAGGCCCTGGAGCCCATCCTGATCGCAGTGCTGGCGGTTTTCGTGCTGATCTTCGCGCTGGGGGTCTTCCTGCCCCTGTGGGACATGGCCCAGGTGAAACTCAGTGCCTGAACGGGCCAGAAAAAACTCTATGGCCGAATGCAATTTCCGGATGCCGTGCTAGTATCAGCCCGTCAATCCTTTTTCTCACTCCAGAGGGAACTCTCGTGCAGCGTCAATCCGGCTTCACCCTTATCGAACTCGTCACGGTCATCGTGATTCTTGGCATCCTGGCAGCCTTCGCCATCCCGCGCTTCACGGGGCTCGAGGTTCAGGCGCGCACCGCAGCCGTCAACGGCCTGGCAGGGAGCGTGAAAAGCGCATCTGCACTCAGCAAGGCCCTCTGGATTGCCAATGGCAATGCCACCGCCGCCAACGTACAGTTTGAGGGCGGAGCAAGCGCGAACATCACGGTAAACAGCTCGACCGGTTACCCCGCAGCAACGCAGGCCGGCATCGGCAATACCGTCACCGACACCAGTGGCTATGCCTTCAGCACCGACACCAACACCGCAACCTGGAACCTGAGCTCTGCCACCACGCCGGCAAACTGCTCGGTCACCTACAACAACACGAACCTGCCGCCGGTGATCACCACCATCACCACGGGCTGCTGAGCGGCGGGGGCCACGGCCTCCTGCCTTACACGAACCGTACCGGCCTGCACCCCGTGCCCCCCGCCACTGCCCTGCGGCAGTCGCGGGGGTTCACGTTGGTCGAACTGGTCACCGTCATGGTGATCCTCGGCGTACTCGCCGCCATCGCCTCCCCTCGTTTTTTCAATACCAGCAGCTTCGAGACCGCCGGCTTCTCTGCAGAGGTACGGGCGGGGCTACGCCATGCGCAGGCAACGGCCATGGCATCTGGCTGCGATATCCGTGCTGCGCTCTCGTCGGCGAGTTTCGTGCTGCAGCGCTGGTCCGGGGGCGCAGGCTGCAACGACCACTCCGGCTCGCTCGTCACAGTGGTGCGCTCCGGCGGGGGTGGCTACAGCAGCAGCGTGCCCTCCGGGCTCACGGTGGGTGCGGCGGCCTTGTATTTCGACAGCCTCGGGCG
>CAIXOY010000509.1 GCA_903921135.1 uncultured Gammaproteobacteria bacterium | reverse complement strand
CCGCATCCGCCTGCCCATAGGTGCCGCCACGGCGAACGGCGCACATCCGGGAGCCGCCGCATGAAGGGCGTGATCTTCACCGAGTTTCTCGGGATGGTCGCCGACCGTTTCAGCGAGAACATGGTCGACGACATCATCGAGGCCTCGGACCTGCCCTCGGGCGGGGCCTACACCTCGGTCGGGGTCTACGACCACGCAGAAATCGTGTTGCTGGTCGATGCGCTGTCCACGCGCACCGGCGCGCCTGTGCCGGATCTGGTCAAGGCCTTCGGACACCACCTCTTCGGGCGGCTCTCGGTGCTGCACCCGGAGTTCGTCTGCGGCATCGACGATGCGCTCGACTTCCTCGAACGCGTCGACAAGGTGATCCATGTCGAGGTGCTGAAGCTCTACCCCGACGCCATGCTGCCGCGCTTCGACACCACCCGCGACGGCGACCGGCTGCAGATGATCTACCGCTCCCCGCGCGGCATGGAGGATCTGGCAGAGGGCCTGATCAAGGGCTGCCTCGGACACTTCGCGCAGGAATTGCGCATGGAGCGCCATAAACGCCCTGACGGCAGCACCGAGTTCAACCTCGAGCGCCTGGCGTGAACGAGATCGCCGGCGATCACATCTCCCGACTCGAGCGCCGGCTGGCGCGGGAGCGCTCGGCACGCGAGCAGGCCGAGCGACTGCTCGAGCAGAAAAGCCGCGAGCTCTACCTCGCCAACCAGAACCTGTTGCTGGCGAAGGAGGATCTCGAGCGGCAGGTGGATCTGCGCACGCACGAACTGCAGGCCATGCTGGGCACGGCCACCACGGCAGCGCGCTCGAGAAGCGACTTCCTCGCCACGATGAGCCACGAGATCCGCACTCCCCTGAACGGGCTGCTCGGGCTCTCGGAGCTGTTGTCGCTGACAACGCTGGACGATGAGCAGACCCAGTACGTGCAGGCGCTGCAGAAGAGCGCCACATCCCTGCGGCAATTGCTCGACAACGTGCTCGATCTCTCGAAGCTCGAAGCCGACCGGCTGGAACTCGAGGCGAGGGATCTGGACCTCGCCACGGAAGTGGAATCGGTGGCCTCGGTCTACCGTCCTCTGGTCGAGGCCAAAGGGCTGGTGTTCGGACTCGAGATCAGCCCGGAGGCTCACGGGATGGTCAAGGGCGACAGCCTGCGGTTGCGGCAGATCCTCTCGAACCTGCTCTCGAATGCGTTGAAGTTCACGCGCAGCGGCAGCATCAGGCTCAGCTGCAGCGCGAGCCGCAACGCCGGGCGGGTGGACGCGCGGATCAGTGTCTGGGACACGGGAATAGGCATCCCGCAGGAGCAACTCGGCAAGCTCTTCGAGAGCTTCGCGCAGGCCGAGGCCTCCACGGCACGGCGCTACGGCGGCACGGGGCTGGGGCTTGCGATCTGCCGCCACCTCACCGAAGCCATGGGTGGCCACATCCGCGTCCACTCGGAGCCCGGCAAGGGCAGCCGCTTCGACGTGCACCTGCCCTTCGTGCCGGCCTGATCAATCAGGGCCGCTGATCTCGCGCGCGAGCAGTTCGACGTTGGCGGCAATCCATGCCGGGTCGTGATCGCCCCAGTCTTCGATGCGGTAGAAGCCGTGGTTGTTTTTGGGGCCATCCTGCACGAAGGTGCAGGCGATGCCGATGTCGCCCAGATCCGCGAGGCTGTCCTGCAGCGTGCGCCGCGGCATGCCCGTGCAGGCCTCGAGCGAGCGCAAGTCGTGCCGCGCGGTGCTCACGATGTGGGCCAACAGCAGTTTGCGGCAGTAAGCTTTGCGTTGCCTGCTCGCCATGGGCGGCCTCGACGGAAGACTGTGGCGCGATTCTGCCCCTTCCGGGCCCGGAGCGCGCGCATCGCCGGGAATTTTCCCGGCTGCCCCAAATGCCGCGGTTTCCAGTACCATCGCGAACTTCATAAAAGGGCCGGGATCCGGATTCAGTGAGTTCCGACAACGTCGTCGAAATCGACCGCCTGTCGTTTGGCTACAACAGTGGCCGGCAGGTGCTTGCCGACATCAACATG
>CAIXOY010000508.1 GCA_903921135.1 uncultured Gammaproteobacteria bacterium | reverse complement strand
CCGCGCTTCCTCGATTTCGCGCACGCGACGCTTCTCCTCCCAAGCCTGTTCTTCGGCCTGTGCCCGGCTGTAGATTTCGGCGGCCTCCCGATCGGGAACGCCATCGATCTCGATGGCGCCGACCCCGCCGTTGAAATGACCGAAGGCCAGGTTCGACCCGCACCAGTGGGGCAGGACGTTCTGCGATCGCCTCGCGTCCTGAAGATCTTTCCACTGGATGTCCTGCATCCGAAAGCCGCCGAGCAGCCCGCGATTGAGGACGATGATGCGGCTACTGGTTATCGCGATGACGGCACGCCGGTGCCAGAGCGCGAACAGCCGGTGCTGGAGCGACAGGCTGAGCGCGGTCTCATCGGCCATCAGCGTCGAGCCGAGATTGCTCTCGGCCCGCTCGCGGCGGCGGTCGGTGCCGGCCAATGTCAGATAAACATAGACGACGAAGGGGATCAGGGCGATCCCGAATGTGGCGACGACCAGTTTGTAAGGTTGACGATCTAGCGGGACATCGAGTGCATGAGATTATAGGCGTTCGCGGAGCGCTTCATAGGGTGTTTTGCCATTGAAGGCACCGTGTGGCCGATTGAAGTTGTAGAAGTTCTCCCACTCGGCAAGCTTGGCTACGAGATCGACGTCGTCTTTGTATGACAGGAGCTGGTAAAACTCCTGCTGGTCAGAGCGATGGGATCGCTCGACCTTGCCGTTGAGCTGTGGGGTTCCGCGCTTGATGTAGGCATGGCGGATGCCCTGATCCTCGACATGCCAGTGGAACTTGGCCTGGAACTCATGGCCGTTGTCGGTCCTGATCTCCTTGATGCGGAACGGGAACTTTTCGATGATGTGATTGACGAAGTCGATCGCGTTGGCTTGTGTGTGTTTGTCGTAGACCTTGAGCGCCCTGACGCGGGTGGCATCGTCGATCGCGGTATATTGGAACCGGCGGATCTTCTCGCCGTGCTTGCCAGTGAAGGTGAGGAACTTGACGTCCATCTGGATGTGATGGCCTGGCACCTGCTTGTTGTAACGCTTGGTGTGGAGTTTGCGCATGCGTGTTCCGCGCGGTAGGCGGCCAACTCCATTGCGGCGCAAAATGCGGGTAACACCAGCGTCAGAGATTGTGATTCCGTGGTAGCGCGCCAGGTACCAGACGATCCTGATCGACCCGAGGTGATATTTGCTGCGCAGGTAAAGGACCTTGTCGACGATCTCGAGTGGCGTCTGATTGGCAGGGTTCTTCGGGATGGGCTTGGCGTTGACCAGCCCGGCTTCGCCGCGCTGCGCGTAGGCTGTCCTCCAGCGATAGAAGCTCGATCGCCCCACGCCGAAGTATCGGCAGGTCCTGGCCACATCACCGATCTTCTCAGCATGGCGCAGCACCTTTAGCTTGCGCTGAATGTCGCGGTCTTCCTTGGTCATTGGGTCCATCCTCCTGGCTGCCAGTCAGCAGCATGAAAGATGTCCCGCAAGTCCGTACAGTCCTACAACCTGAGGGGTTGCTGAATGGGGTGCAGCAGCGTCGAGAAGTAGCAAAGCGTATGAAGCGTTGGTGGGTAGAGAATATCGATGGCTCTGCTCAGCTTACGATT
>CAIXOY010000507.1 GCA_903921135.1 uncultured Gammaproteobacteria bacterium | reverse complement strand
TGCCTATAGGGGCTTCATCGGCAACGGGCACTTTTCAAGCGCCAACCGCTATCTGGCGCAGAACTGCCAGAGCCCTGTCGAGTGGGCCCCAGGGGAGGGCTGATTACTGGAGCGCGGCGATGCTCGCCGCCATGGCTTCGCTCAGATCCTCGACTTCCATGCTGTTCACGTTCGGGTCTAGCCCGATGCGCCCGAACGCACTCACCGTGTTCCAGTCGACGCGCCCCAGCGGGTGATCGGAACCCATGTAGCTTTGCAGGTTCGCGACCATCACGATATCCGCGAAATCCACCGCGGGTGGCTTGCGTGCGAAATCGAGATAGGCCACGGGAACGCTGGCGATCTCCGGGGGGAAGCCCCAGGTGTCCAGAATCAGCTTGCCGATCTCGCCGTGCAGCGCATCGATCAATGCATCGAGGGCGTGCAGGTCTTTCAGCAGGTTCCGGTCTTCTTCGGCAAATCGGAGGATCGGCAAGGCGCCGATCTTGTGCACCAGGCCCGCGAGCGTGGCCTGATCGGGTTTGAGACGGGTGTAGTTGCGGGCCAGCACCGCGCTGATCCCTGCCACCTCCGTGCTGTGGGTCCAGATCTGGCGCATGCGCTCATCGACGGCGTCGGAGGTGGCCTGGAACATCTGCTCCATGGCCAGGCCCACCGCCAGGTTGCAGGCGTACTGGATGCCGATACGCGCCGTGGCGGCTTTGACGTCCGTCACTTTTGCTCCGCCCCGCATCAATGGGCTGTTCGCCACCCGCATCACACGCGCGGAAATCGCGGCATCGAAGCCGAGCTCCTTCGCGAAGGATGCGACGTCGGTATCGGGGTTCTCGGCGGCGTCGCGGATGCGCAGTGCCACTTCGGGGAGGGTGGGCAGCACAATGCGGTTGTTCTGGATCGCGTCGATCAGTTCTGCGCGAACCTCGTCGATCGGGAGTGACATGCCGGGTCCTCGTTGTGCGCGTGCAGCGAGAGCCCTCGTGACGCGACCGGATCATACCGAGCGTGTGATCACGCCGGCAAATGCAATTCCAGCCCGCCCGCGAGCAGGGGCGTATCGCTGGCAGGCGTGGCGTGATCATCCGCGATCACGGCCAGCACCTCGCAGCAGCCCTCCGCACTCGCGGCCGACTCGACGATGGTTCCGGCGCTCACGCCCGCTCTCTCCAGCGCGCTCCCCGGCGCCGGGGGCTGCCCGCGGCCGAGCAGGCGCTGCAGATGACGCTTCACGCCACCCTTGTAGTGGGCGCGCGCCACGATCTCCTGGCCCGTGTAGCAGCCCTTGCGGAAACTCACCCGTGCGTCGGTGTCGTAGCCGAGCATCTGGGGGAGGAAGAGTTCCCCGGTCGCGGCCCTGATCTCGGCTATGCCCGCGCGCACCAGCGCCAGCGTCCAGTCGTTACCGGTACCCTCCGCAAGCACGGCGCGCAGGCGCTGCAACCAGGCCTCTGCCATGTCCTCGGGGAGCCACAGTTCGTGACGCAGGCCAGCGGCATCGGCGCGCAGCACGGCGCCCTGCCCGATCGCGATCACATCGCCTGCGCCTGCGGGGCGCGGCATTTCCAGCTGATCGAAGGCTGCCTCGTCCGCGCCCAGTAGTCCCACGCAGCGCAGCGCCACCGGCGCGATCCGCACCCGCGACAGCGCTGCGTACCTCGACAGTTGCGCTGCGGTGCTCTCTGCCAGATCTCCGTGCAGACGGAGGATCACGCGATCCGCGGCCTGCGGCCAGGCCACGAGACTGCAGATCACCCGCCCCTTGGGCGTGCACCATGCGCCAGAGACCGCGTGCCCCGCGGACGCCTGCCGCAGATCGCAGGTGAGTTGTCCTTGCAGGAAGTCGATCGCGCGCGCGCCTTCCAGCGCGAGAAAGCCGAAACACGCGAGCGTCGTGAAGCAGGGCGCAGCGGTGATCGTGGTCTTTGCAGTCATGCTGAGGGCCGGATGTCGGGGACGCGCGTATGATAGCCACGTCCCCGACCATCCGGAGTACCGCAGGTGGATACGTCTGCAGAGAACCGCCGCGTGTACTGGCACAGCCGGCGCGGCATGCTCGAACTCGACCTGCTGCTCGCCCCCTTCGCCGAGGCGGTCTATCCGGGCCTCGATGCGGACGCGCAGGAAGCCTACCGCGCCTTGCTGCGGGAGGAGGACACCGATATCTTCGACTGGCTGGTGAACCGTTACCCGGTCCCGGACCCCTCACTCACCGCGATCGTGGAGCACATTCAGGGCTATGGACGGCCCCCGCCTGTCGATACGGATTAGACCCTCGCGCCGTCTGCGCGCCGGGCTGCTGGCGTGTGCGTGCCTCGCGCTCGCCGCGCCGTGGTTGTCTGATCTACCCGTGTTCCCGTGCGTGCTTGCAGATCTCTGCGTGCTGTTCGTGGCCGCCCGCGCGGTGGTGTTGATCGAGCCGCGCCGCCCTGTGGAACTGCTGGCCGACGAATGCGGATGGACGCTCCGTGAGGGAGCCGAGGCCGAGGCCGTGGAGCCGCTCGCCGACAGCACGGTCTGGCCCGGACTGATCGTCCTGCGGCTCGCGTCGCGAGGGAGTACGCGCGAACTGGTGTTGCTGCAGGACTCGGCTGATGCCGCAGAACTGCGACGCCTGCGTGCGGCCCTGCGATTGCGTGCCGCGAGCTCAGGGAGCCAGGATCGTGTCGACGGGCCTGTCTGAGATCCCGGGATAATCGAGGGTGTAGTGCAGGCCACGGCTCTCGTGGCGCTCCAGCGCGCTCGCGATGATCAGTTCCGCCACGAGTGCGAGATTGCGCAGCTCCACCAGATCGGCGGTGATGCGGTAATTGCTGTAGTACTCGGCGATCTCGAGTTGCAGCAGTTGCGCACGGTTCTGCGCGCGGCGCAGGCGTTTGGTGGTGCGTACGATGCCCACGTAGTCCCACATGAAGCGCCGCAACTCGTCCCAGTTGTGCGAGATGACCACGTCCTCGTCCGAGTCCCGCACCTGGGAGGCATCCCAGTCCGGGAGATCGTCTGGCGCATCCACCGAGCCCATCTGCGCGGTGATGCTGTGAGCGGCTGCACGGGCGAACACGAAGCACTCGAGCAGCGAGTTGCTGGCCATGCGGTTGGCGCCATGGAGCCCCGTGAAGGCGGTTTCTCCCGCCGCGTAGAGCCCGGGGACATCCGACTGCCCCTGCAGGTCTATCACCACGCCGCCGCAGGTGTAGTGCGCGGCCGGCACAACGGGCAGCGGCTCGCGCGCCATGTCGAAACCGAGCTCCAGGCACCGGGCGTGGATGGTGGGGAAGTGCTCCCGCACGAAGTCCTCGCCCTTGTGCGAGATGTCGAGATAGACGCAGTCGATGCCGAGCCGCTTCATCTCGTGGTCGATGGCGCGGGCGACGATGTCCCGCGGCGCGAGCTCTGCCTGCGGGTGGAAGCGGTCCATGAAGCGCTCGCCGTTCGGGAGCCGCAGGACGCCTCCCTCACCGCGCACGGCCTCGGAGACCAGAAAGCTCTTGGCGCGCGGGTGATAGAGGCAGGTGGGGTGGAACTGGTTGAACTCGAGATTGGCCACGCGGCATCCGGCGCGCCAGGCCATGGCGATGCCATCGCCCGTCGCGGTGTCGGGGTTGGTGGTGTAGAGATAGGCCTTGCTAGCACCTCCCGTAGCCAGCACCACGAAGCGTGCCGCGAAGAGATCCACCGAGCCCTGCTCGATATCCAGCACATAGGCCCCGCGGCAGCGCCCCTCGCGCGTGATCAGGTTGACGGCGATGTGGCGTTCGAAGACCTCGATGTCCGGATGACGCTTCGCCTGCTCGATCAGCGTGTCCGACACCGCGCGCCCGGTCGCATCGGCCGCGTGGATGATGCGGCGATGGCTGTGGCCGCCCTCCATGGTCAGGTGGAAGTCCTCGTTGCCATCGGCCGTGACGAGCTTGGTGAAGCCCACGCCAAGATCCACCAGCCACTGGATGCTCTCGCGGCTGTGGCTCACGGTAAAACGCACGACGTCCTCGTGACAGAGCCCGGCGCCTGCCTTGAGAGTGTCCTCGACGTGTGCGTCGATGCTGTCGGTGTCGTCGAGCACGGCGGCGATGCCGCCCTG
>CAIXOY010000506.1 GCA_903921135.1 uncultured Gammaproteobacteria bacterium | reverse complement strand
GGCGCATGGGGCTGGTTGCGCGACGCGCTCCGGGTGATTCTGGCCGTCGTGATGTTCACGCCTGCATCGGTCGACGGGACGCAGGAACACCTTGCTCCCGCGGTTTTCGTAGTGGTCTACGAACTGCTGACCTCTGCAGACGGAGGTCTTGGTCCGCTTGTGGGTGTGCGCATGTTGCTGGTGGCGGGGTTTTCCGTGATCGCTGCCTGGCTGCTGCGTTTTCTCTGGAACCGGCTGGTGGTCTCCCGGCGTGAGCCACCACCCGCCGTCGGGCCGTCTTCCGGGCGCAGTTGACTCAGCTGATCGCCTGCACCAGTTCCCTGTCTCCGAAGCGTCCCTCGAAGAGCGGGCTGCGAAGATAACGCTCTCCGGAGTCGGGCAGCACCACTACGATCGTCTTGCCCGAGTGTTGCGGTTGTGCCGCAACGCGGGCCGCCGCGGCTGCCGCCGCGCCGCAGGAGATGCCTGCCATGATCCCTTCCTCCCGCATCAGGCGGTGCGCGAACTCCATGGCTTCGTCATCCCCCACCTGCTCTACCTGATCCACCAGCGAAAGATCGAGATTTCCCGGCACGAAACCCGCCCCGATGCCCTGGATCTTGTGGGGGGCATGGGTGGGCGCGAGTCCTGCCAGGGAGTTCGTGATCATGGTCGATGAAGCGGGCTCCACTGCGACTGTCGTGATGGCCTTGCCGCAGGTGTTCTTGATGTAACGGGAGATGCCTGTGAGCGTCCCGCCCGTGCCAACGCCGGCCACCAGCACATCGATGCTGCCGTCGGTGTCGCGCCATATCTCGGGGCCCGTGGTGCGCTCGTGGATGGCGGGATTCGCGGGATTCTGGAACTGCTGCATCATCAGGCGGCGCTCCGGATCCTGCGACACCAGTTCCTCGGCCTTGGCGATGCAGCCTTTCATGCCGAGAGCACCGTCCGTCAGGATGAGGTTTGCACCCAGCGCTGCCATCACCTGCCTGCGCTCGAGGCTCATCGTATGCGGCATGGTCAGTGTGATCCGATAGCCGCGTGCGGCCGCGACGAACGCCAGCGCAATCCCGGTATTGCCGCTGGTCGGCTCGACGATCTCCATACCCGGTCGCAGAGAACCGTCCTGCTCGGCGGCCCACACCATGCTTGCGCCGATGCGGCACTTCACCGAAAACGCCGGGTTGCGGCTTTCGAGTTTGGCGTAGACGGTGCCGGTCGTGACGCGGTTCAGACGCACCAGCGGCGTGTTCCCGATCGAGAGGCTGTTGTCGGCGAAGACGTTCATCCGATGGTTCCTCGGCTGCGTGCAGGGTGGGCGGAAGGCTAGCGCGGGCAGCGCGGCGCGTCCATGTGCGGCGCCGTTTGCACGAGCTGGCGCCTGCGCTGCGTTGCGCGCGAGGAGCAGTGGAATCTGAGCAGTTTCGACAGTCCGGCCACGCGCATCGGTGGTTTAGACTCCCCCGCTCGATTCATTGGCGGAGCAGAGCCGTTTTCCGCCCGAAAGCACACTCTGGAGCACGCATGAGCTTTACCGGTACCGACAGGTATATCGCCACCGAAGACCTGCAGATGGCCGTGAACGCGGCCGTGGCCCTGCAGCGCCCGCTGCTGATCAAGGGCGAACCGGGCACGGGCAAGACCATGCTCGCGGAGGAGATCGCGAGGGCGCTCGGCAAGCCGCTGCTGCAATGGCATATCAAGTCGACAACCAAGGCACAGCAAGGCCTCTACGAATACGACGCTGTCTCGCGCCTGCGTGATTCGCAACTTGGTGATGCGCGTGTCCACGACATCCGCAATTACATCCGTAAGGGCCGCCTCTGGGAGGCCTTCGAGGCACCGGAACAGGCCGTTCTGCTGATCGACGAGATCGACAAGGCCGACATCGAGTTTCCCAACGATCTCCTCCTCGAGATCGACCGGATGGAGTTCCACGTCTACGAGACGGGAGAGAACGTCCGGGCACGCACACGTCCGATCGTCATCATCACCAGCAACAACGAGAAGGAACTCCCCGACGCCTTCCTTCGCCGCTGTTTCTTCCACTTCATCCGGTTCCCCGACAAGGAGACGATGCAGAGGATCGTCGAGGTGCATTTCCCCGGCATCAAGAAATCCCTCGTGAGCGAGGCGATGGAAATTTTCTTCGATGTGCGTGGTGTGCCGGGCCTCAAGAAGAAACCGTCGACGTCGGAGCTGATCGACTGGCTCAAACTCCTCCTGGCAGACGAGATCCCCGACGAGATCCTGAAGAACCACGACCCGAGCAAGGCGATCCCGCCCCTCTACGGCGCTCTGGTCAAGAACGAGCAGGACGTGCACCTGCTCGAGCGTCTTGCCTTCATGCACAGGCGCGAGAGCCGCCGCTGATGCTGCTGAATTTTTTCGCCGGACTGCGTAACGGCGGCGTCCCGGTTTCCATCCGCGAGTACCTGGACCTGCTTGCCGCGCTGCGCGAAAAGCTCGTCTTTGCCGACATGGACGCGTTCTATTATCTGAGTCGCGCCATTCTGGTGAAGGACGAAAAGTACTTCGACCGTTTCGACCGGGCGTTCGGCGCTTACTTCAAGGACATGCAGGGGCTCGATGACCTCCTCGCGGCCCTGATCCCGGAGGACTGGCTGCGCAAGGAATTCGAGAAGAGCCTTACGGAAGAGGAAAAAGCGAAGATCCAGTCCCTCGGCGGCCTCGAGAAACTGATCGAAGAGTTCCGCAAGCGTCTCGAAGAGCAGAAAGAGCGCCACGAAGGCGGTAACATGTGGATCGGTACGGGCGGCACTTCGCCCTTCGGTGCCCAGGGCTACAACCCCGAGGGCATACGCGTCGGGCCCAACGGCGGTAACAAGCGCGCAGCCAAGGTCTGGGAGAAGCGCGAGTTCAGGAATCTGGATGACTCCGTCGAGATCGGCACCCGCAACATCAAGATCGCGTTGAGGCGCCTCCGCAAGTTCGCACGCACAGGCGCCGCCGAGGAACTGGACGTGCCCGATACCATCCGGTCGACGGCTCAGAAAGCGGGCTTGCTGGATCTCAAGATGGTGCCCGAGCGGCACAATTCGGTGAAGGTGCTGATCTTTTTCGACGTGGGCGGATCGATGGATCCGCACGTGCGTACCTGCGAGCAGTTGTTCTCGGCAGCCCGCACCGAGTTCAAGCACATGGAGTACTTCTACTTCCACAATTTCCTGTACGACTCGGTGTGGCGCAACAACGTGCGCCGTCACAGCGAGAAGATCAGCATGCTCGACGTGCTTCACAAGTATCCCCACGACTACAGGGTCGTCTTCGTGGGTGATGCGTCGATGTCGCCCTACGAGATACTCCAGCCGGGCGGCAGCGTCGAGTATTTCAACGAGGAGCCCGGGGCCGCGTGGATGCAGCGCGTGGTTCAGACGTGGAGCAAGGTGGTGTGGCTGAATCCCACTCCGGAGGAGCACTGGGACTTCACCCAGTCGATAGATCTCACCCGGCAGCTGGTCGAGGACAGGATGTTTCCCATGACCCTTCGCGGCCTCGAGGACGCCATGGGGTACCTGGCGCGCTGAGGTGCTTTTCAGTCACTGAGCATCTGCGCGCGATAAGCCACCAGCGCGCCAGTGACCGCTACGTTGAGTGATTCCACGCCGTTCTCCATTGGCACGTAGAGCCGCTCGTCTGCCAGCGAAAGGATTTCTTTGCTGACCCCTGAGGTTTCTCCGCCCAGTACGAAAACCCGAGCCGAAGGCGCCAGAGCCGAGAACAGGCTGTGTCTGGCGCCTGCAGCCAATACTGCCACCCTCCAACCGCTCTCTTTCAGCCGACCCAGCGCGCTGCCGATCGTTGTGCAACGCAGGATCCTGGCCCGGAACACAGTGCCTGCACTTGCCTTGATGACGAGCGGACTGATGTCGCAGTTGCCCTCGCGCGCCAGCAGGACGGGAATCCCAGCCGCGGCGGCGGAGCGGATCAGCATCCCCATGTTTTGCGGGTTCGTGATGCCATCGACGGCCAGAAGCGCTGTCCCGGAGAGGCTCCCTCGCGCGAGCGCGTCGTCGAACTGCTGGTAGCCGGGCCAGCGGAGATCTGCCGCTACGCCCTGATCTTCCCGAGCGTTCCTCGAGATGTGAGCCAGGGCATTGCGTTCGTGCTCACGGATTTCGGCACCCTGCTTGCCGGCAAGAGAGCGGATCTCATCAAGTATGTCTGCGGGGCGGTTGCTGCGGGCGAGGTGAAGTCGTTCGCAGATCACGCCGGCGGCCTGTAAGGCCTCCAGCACGGGTTTTCGGCCATAGATCGTCAGGCAGCGCCCGAAGTTCGCTTTGCGCTCGGCGTAATCGGGGGATGG
>CAIXOY010000505.1 GCA_903921135.1 uncultured Gammaproteobacteria bacterium | reverse complement strand
GCCAACGCCACCGACGCCGCCAACGCCGCCGTCTCCACCAACGCCACCAACGCCGCCAACGCCGCCGTCTCCGCCAACGCCGCCAACGCCGCCGACCGTGCCCACGCCGCACGCACCGACGGTTGCTGCCACACATCACACCGTCCACGAGGCTGGCCTGGCATCGGGCTCCAGTGCCGGTGTCGCAACCACCGTCGTCTCCGGACGGATCACGGTTGGCGATAGGGATGGTCTCGCGGACATCCGCAGCATCAGCATCGGGGGAACCGAGTTCACCATCGGTGCAGGCGGGATTGCAGCCCTGCAAGGCGCAACGGTCCAGACGGAGTTCGGGACCTTGGCGATCACCTCGGTCCAAAGGGGCGTGTTGTCGTTCAGCTACACGCTGGAGCGCCCGGTCGACAATGATTCGGTCAGCGGCGCAACCGATCTGGCCTTCAGGGAACAGATTCCGGTCACCGTGCGCGACGCGACCTCAAGCGCCAGCACCTTCGTTTCCATCGAGATCCGCGACGACGCACCCGTGGCCGGGCTGAACCCTGCGAATGAGGTCCTGATCGAGGAGAACGACATCGGAAGCGCGGGCGCCACCGTCCAGTTCAGCCTTGATGTATCGGGCAGCGGATCCGAGAGCGGCGCCGATGTCCCGGCAACCAGGAGCTTCGCCCTCTCGCTGCCATCCGATGGCGCGGATAGCGGATTGAAGACCACCAGCGGCCAGGCCGTGCTGCTCTACCGGAGCGGTAGCGATACCGTTGTGGGCCGAACGGCGGGAGGCACCGAGGCGTTCAGCATCTCCGTGGATCCCATCACCGGGATCGTCTCGGTGACGCTACTCGCGACGCTGGCTCATCCTGCAGACTCGGACGTGCTGCACCTCGCCCCCGGCATCCTCTTCGCGACGACGACCATCACGGATGCGGACGGGGACAGCGACACCGCCTCGGCGGATTTCAGCCGGCTTGCCGGGTTCGGCGATTCGGAACCCGTCATCACAGCGGTTCAGGGCGCTGCTGTGGGCAACGAGGCAGGCTTGTCGGTGGTCGGTCGCATCAGCGCATCGGCAGCCGATGGCATCGCGGGCTTCGACCTCTCGCCGAGTCTGGGCAACGCGCCCGCCGGCCTCAGCTACGCCTTGCAGTCAGACGGATCACTGATCGCCCGCGACACGAGCGGCGCATCGGTGTTCAGCCTTTCCATCAACGCGTCCGGGGAATACACCTTTACCGCGCTGCGCACGGAGGCCACTGTTTCGGCGACAGCGCCCAAGTTCAGTACGGCAATGATGCCGGCAGGATCTCCCACCGTATCGGCGTCGATGGGACTCTACGGCAGCTATGACAGCGCAACCGGCGCGGGAATCGGTGAACGGGTGACCTCCGTGGTCTTCTCGTCGACACAGGGGGCACTTAATCCTTCGAATGACGGACTGGGTATCGGCAACAACCTGATCGACAACCCGAGGACGGGGCCGGCAGAAGTGCTCTCGATGCAATTCGCCAACGCGCTGTCCAACGCATCGATCACCATCGGCAACCTGAACACCAACGAGACCTTGAGCTGGAAGGTTTACCGCGACGGCCAGTTGGTGGACTCCGGAGACATCAGCCGGACTTATGTGGATGCCGACGGCAACACGGCCCAGATTGCCCGCAGCGAGAGCCCGGTCTATCTCTTCGATCTGGGCAAAAACGGACTCGATCCCGGCGTTCTCTTCGATCGCATCGAGATTTCCGGGGGCGAGGGCACGTCCTACAAGTTCATCAGTGTGGGTATAGAGAAGCCCGTTCCTTTGGAGGAACTGCGACTCGAGTTTGGCGTGGTAGCCACCGATGGCGACGGAGATGCCTCGGCCGTGGCCACGTTCACCGTCAACATGGGCGGCGCCGATAATGTCGTCCACGACACGGCAGGCGATACCTCGCTCCTGGGGCGCGAAGGTGCCGACGTCTTCCAGTGGAGCCTCGCGGAACCCGGCGCATCCGACACGGTGTCCGGCTTCGACATGGGAAGCCCCGCATCGGGCGGTGACGCGCTGGATATCCACGATCTGCTGCCACCGGAAAGCGTGG
>CAIXOY010000504.1 GCA_903921135.1 uncultured Gammaproteobacteria bacterium | reverse complement strand
GGGATTGCCGGCAAGCCTCTTCAGCTACGCCCAGATCTGTGACGCGCCAGCGCTGCTGGCGAAGATGGATTACGACGGGCTATTGCACGAGGCCGTAGACGGCCGCCTGCTCCCCGGTGAGGGCGAGCTGCCACTGCAACGGCTCCTCGCAGCGCTGCCACCGGGGCTGGCGCTGGCCCCCGAGCAACGCTCGCGGGCACTCAGGGAGCGCTATCCGGACGCGGCAGAGCGCGCCGGCGCGATACTACGGGCCACGCGGAGATTTCTGCAGGCCGTGGGCGAAACAGTTTGATCCAGACGACCCGAGGAATGCGCTGCCGGCCGCACGCTTCCTGCCCGCGTGCGCCGCTACACGCCTTCTCCGACAAACAAAGCCCGGCCACGGTGCGTGCAGGTCGGACGGGATATCTGAGTAACCGGCTACGGAGCAGGTGGCAGATACCACACCGGGGAGGTCCAGGCGCGCTCCTGGATAACGGGCGAGTAGAAGGCCTGCTCGGCGCGATTCAGACAACAGTTGCCATACACGGGCCCTCTGGCACCGGCAGCATGAGCAAGCCTGTCGGCGGCATCTGCCTGCGCAGAGCAATCCTCCGCAAACGGATTCACACCGGAGGCCATGCACTGATGCGTGGTCCAGCGACAACTCGGGTTTTCCAGTACACGCGCGTAATAAAACGCCGGCCGGGCAGGGTCGAAGTCCGGGTCTTCCCAGACGCTGCAGAGCGCCGCAGAACCCGGACCCGTGGGCGTGCAGTCCCGCGTATCCACGCCGGCACCATTGTGTGCGGAACCCGCCACGTCGAGCACCTCTTCGTGGGTCTGCCCCTCGGCATCCACCCAACCCTTGACGATCTGGATCCGTTGCAAATCGTTGCCCGGCGTATCGGATGTGCCCGCATCTTTCTGCGCACTCACCAGAACGCGCATCCGCGTGGTCTTGCCAGCGCTGCGGATCTCGCCACCCATGGGCTCGCCCTGCGCATAGCCCTTGGCGAGAAGCTGCGGGTCGTCGCACAGCCCGGGCTCCAGATCGCTGCCGGCGAAAAACCGCACCGTGGGGCGGGTGCCGCTGGTGGCATAGGTTTCGCGACGCCGCATGGCCGCGAAAATGGCATCACGCGAGTTCTCTTCAGCCCACACCACGGCGAGCCCGCCGGGGTTGTCGAAGAAGTGGTCCTGCAGACCGCGATACCCCACATCGCGCCGGCCAAGGTGGCCCCCAAAGCGGTCTTCATCAACGCTGCCGGGCGTTGCCGAGTGTGTGTCGGTGGAGCCGATGAAACCCGGCATGAAGGGGTTGGTGCCGCTTTGCTGCCCGAGCCGCAACCCGTCTTTCAGCGCAGTGCGCACCATGTTGCGCGGCGCGAAGGCATCGATGGGAACAGGGTCGGCCCGTGAACTGCGCTGTTTGCCGTGGACCGAGCCGAGCATGCTCAAGTTGTCGGTGACCAGTTGCTCGAAATCGCAGGTTTCGTCAGTGGTGCCAGCACCCACGCCAGCCAGGCGATCAAAGCGGCACTCCGAACTGCCCTTGTGCTGCGTGAGCTCCACGAGAGGCTCGTAGCGCAGCCGGTCACGTGCCTCCTGTGGCGATGCGGGATCGAGGAACATCAAACCGCCGGACAGATTGGAGTTGTGCGGAATGGCAAGCACATCACAGCCGGTGCCTGCGTCGAGGCACTGCTTGCCGAGCATGTCCCAGAGCCGCGGGACATTGTCGGGGCGCAGACCGGTGTCATAGGTCGAGATCGGCGCGAGCGTGACCCTGTCGTTCCGGAAGATCACGTTGCGGTGGAGATTCCTGAAATCGGGCGCGTTCGAGTACTCGTAACCCACGAACGTGGTGAAGGCGCAATTCGACGAGCGATCGTAGTGACGCTCGGCGGCCTCCTGCACCAGCGTCCAGGCTGACAGCGCCGCGCTGGTGCAATCGGACAACCGGCAGACAAGGGGTGTTTCAGTGTCCTCGCCCTTCAGCGTCGACCACCAGCCCACGGCCAGCAACTGCGCATAGAAATTCTGCGAGCGCGTGAGGATGCAATGCGGCGCCCAGTAACCGAGCTTCCACGGATCTGTGGTGCAGATGCTGAGGGCGCCGAGAAATTCCGAGTGATCCGTGACCGCCGTGAAATCGAGCGGACGTCGCAGTCTGGCGCTGATGGTCTGCTCGCCATCCACATCCGGCAGCGTGATGTCCTTGCCCCGGGCATAGGCGTAGGCCTCGTCAGGGCCGTTTCGCTGGCTCGAGAGATACGCGTCCTGCGAGAGCCTCGTGTGGACGTGAAGATCGCCATACAACGGCTGCCGCAGTGGCGCGTAGGCCGCGCAGGGCTCGCGTTGTTCGGTACGCTCGAAGGGCTGTGTCCCTGCTGCGCTCCCCGGTGGCACGGCAAGCACCATCAGGGCTGCAAGCAGACACGAAGAAACGGGGTTGCGCATCAGATCCCGTCCTGTGGCCCGGCGTGGATGGCCAGCATAGGGCTGCCCCTTCAGCCGCGCCATCCGGAGCGGCGGCGACCTCAGGCCTTGGGCAAGGTAACGCCCGTCTGTCCCTGGTACTTGCCGCCGCGATCGCGGTAGGAGGTTTCGCACACCTCGTCGCTTTCGAAGAACAGCATCTGCGCCACGCCTTCGTTCGCGTAGATCTTCGCGGGGAGGTTGGTGGTGTTCGAGAACTCCAGCGTCACGTGGCCTTCCCACTCGGGCTCGAGCGGCGTGACGTTCACGATGATCCCGCAGCGCGCATAGGTGGATTTGCCAAGGCAGATCGTGAGGACATTGCGCGGGATGCGGAAGTACTCGACGGTCCGCGCGAGCGCGAAGGAATTGGGCGGGATGATGCAACTGTCGGCGGTGATGTCGACGAAACTCTTGGGGTCGAAGTTCTTCGGGTCCACCGTGGCAGAGTGCACGTTGGTGAAGATCTTGAACTCCTCGGAACAGCGCACGTCGTAGCCGTAGCTCGAGGTGCCGAAGGAAATCACCTTGCCCGCGGCCGTGTGGCGCACCTGATCGGGTTCGAAGGGGCTGATCATGCCGTGCTCCTGCGCCATGCGCCGGATCCAGCGGTCGGATTTGATCGCCATGTTGTGTTTCTCTTCTGTCAGTCGTTGCTGAAGGAAATGACCGGGCCGCGGGCGGGTGCCGCGACCTGCAGGCGCGCGAGCTGCAGCGCGGTGCGCCGGGCAATGTCGCGGTAAATGGCGGCGATTGCGCCGGCGGGCTCCGCCACTACGGTGGGCGTACCGCCATCGGTCTGCTCGCGGATGCGGATGTCGAGCGGCAACGCACCGAGCAGCGGCACGCCGTAGGTCTGCGCAATGCGCTCGCCGCCGCCCTCGCCAAAGAGATGCTCCGCGTGCCCGCAGGCCGAGCAGATGTGCACCGCCATGTTCTCGACCACGCCCAGCACCGGGATCTCGACCTTGCGGAACATCTCGATGCCCTTGCGGCAGTCGAGGAGCGCGATGTCCTGCGGCGTGGTGACGATCACGGCGCCACTCACGGGCACCTTCTGCGCGAGCGTCAACTGGATGTCGCCAGTGCCCGGCGGCATGTCGACGATCAGGTAATCCAGATCGTGCCAGAGCGTCTGCTGCAGCATCTGCTGGAGCGCACCGCTCGCCATGGGACCACGCCAGACCATCGGGGTGTTGGCGGTGACGAGGTAACCCATCGACATGGTCTGCAGGCCATGCGCCATGATCGGTTCGAAGAATTTGCCATCCCGCACCGTGGGCTGGCGGTCGGCCGGAATGCCGAGCATGAGTTGCTGGCTGGGGCCGTAGATATCGGCATCGAGCAGGCCCACGCGGGCGCCCTCGGCGGCCAGAGCGAGGGCGAGATTCACGGCGGTGGTGGACTTGCCCACGCCGCCCTTGCCCGAGGCCACCGCAATGACGTTGCCGACGCGCTCCAGCGCTTCCGTGCCCTGCTTGCGGGCGCCGGGGGCAATGTGGTTTTCCAGTTCGACCGTGAGGCCGTCCAGGCCCTGCATCGCGGCGCAGAGCGCACTCGCGATCGCGGGCGCGAGCCCTGCCATGGGCACGGAGCTGCGCAGCCTGAGTCGCGGCCCGGTAGCGCCGGGCTTCAATTCGATGAACGAGGCGACCTCGCCCAGAGGCACGTCAAGGCCTGCCACGCGACAAGAGGCGAGCGAGGCCGAAATCGCGGCGGTCGAGGGATGGCTCATCGGGAACTCCGGAATGCAATGCCGGGGCGCATGGTAATGCGCGCCCCACGGGGGCGGAAGCGCGACGGTACTTTCAACGGTGCATGCGCGCGCATCGGACGGTTATAGTCCCGGCCATCCCTGCAACACACCGCCACGCGGCACAGACGCGAGACCTCATGGCCACACGCCGTATCCTCGTCACCAGCGCACTCCCTTACGCCAACGGACCGCTGCACCTTGGCCACATGGTCGAGCAGATCCAGACCGATATCTGGGTGCGCTTCCAGAAGCTGCGCGGCCACGAGTGCCACTACGTCTGCGCGAGCGATGCCCACGGCACGCCGATCATGCTGAAGGCCGAGCAGGAGGGCATCAGCCCCGAGGCGCTGATCGCGCGCGTGCAGGCCTCGCACCGGGCGGATTCGGGCGGATTCCTGGTGGGTTTCGACAACTTCCATACCACGCATTCCCCCGAGAACCGCCACTACACCGAACTCTTCTACGAGCGCCTGCTCGCCGCGGGTTACATCGCGCGCCGCCCGATCCAGCAGGCCTACGATCCGGTGAAGAACCTCTTCCTGCCCGACCGCTACATCAAAGGCGGCTGCCCGCGCTGCAGCGCGCCGGATCAGTACGGGGATTCCTGCGAGGCCTGCGGCGCCACCTACGGGCCCACGGATCTCAAGAACCCGGTTTCAGTGCTCTCGGGCGCCACACCCGTCACACGCGAATCCGAACACTTCTTTTTCCGCCTCGGCGCCTTCGAGCAGATGCTCCGCGAGTGGACCACCAGCGCCTCGGTGCAGCCCGAGATCGCCAACAAGCTCGCCGAGTGGTTCGAGCAGGGCCTGCAGGACTGGGACATCTCGCGCGATGCGCCCTACTTCGGCTTCGAGATCCCGCGCGAACCGGGCAAGTACTTCTACGTGTGGCTCGAGGCCCCCATCGGCTACATGGCGAGCGCGCAGGACTACTGCAACCGCACCGGGCTCTCCTTCGACGATTTCTGGAGCGCCGGCAGCACGGCCGAACTGCACCACTTCATCGGCAAGGACATCGCCTATTTCCACACGCTCTTCTGGCCCGCGATGCTCCACGGTGCGGGATACCGTCGCCCCACCGCCGTGCACTGCCACGGTTTCCTCACGGTGAACGGCCAGAAGATGTCCAAGTCGCGCGGCACCTTCATCATGGCGCGCACGTATCTGGAACATCTGGATCCGGAGTACTTCCGCTACTACATCGCGGGCAAGCTCGGCCCTGCGGTGGAAGACATCGACTTGAACCTCGAAGACTTCGTGCTGCGGGTGAACGCCGATCTGGTGGGCAAGGTGGTGAACATCGCAAGCCGTTGTGCGGGATTCATCAGCAAACGCTTCGACGGAAAACTGGACGGCGCGGACACGGCGCTGGTGGCCGAACTGACGTCTGCAGCAGACACCATCGCCGCGCATTACGAGCAGCGCGAATACGCGAAAGCCATGCGCGTGGTGATGGGCCTCGCCGACCGTGCCAACCAGTACATCGACCAGGAGAAACCCTGGCAACTCGCCAAGGACCCCGCGCAGGAATCGCGTGTGCAGGCGGTGTGCTCGACCGGCATCGAGCTCTTCCGCGTGCTGATGACCTATCTCAAGCCCGTGCTGCCGGCGATGGCAGCGCGCGCCGAGGATTTCCTGCAGAGCACGCTCACCTGGGACGCCCTCGCGGCGCCGCTGGGGGCACACACCGTCGCGGCCTTCTCGCCGCTGATGAACCGCGTGGACATGGACAAGGTGAACGCCATGATCGAAGACAGCAAGAGCAACGCCGCGCCGGCCGCAGCGCCAGCGGCTGCGCCCGCAACTCCCGCGCTCCCCATCGCGCCGGAAATCAGCATCGATGATTTCGCGAAGATCGACCTGCGCGTCGCCCGCATTGCAGCGGCAGCGCATGTGGATGGCGCGGACAAGCTGATCCAGCTGACGCTCGATCTGGGCGATGGCGAGCGCAACGTCTTTGCCGGCATCAAGAGTGCCTATGCGCCCGAGTCACTGGTGGGCCGGCTCGTGGTGGTGGTGGCGAACCTGGCGCCACGCAAGATGCGCTTCGGCGTCTCGCAGGGCATGGTGCTGGCGGCCGGCCCCGGCGGGAAAGAGATCTTCCTGCTCTCGCCCGACAGCGGCGCGCAACCCGGCATGCAGGTGAAGTAAACATCGACCCGCTACTCGTCGCGCGCATCGAGGACTGCCTGCCGCAGACGCAATGCGCGCGCTGCGGGCATCCCGGCTGCCGCCCTTACGCCGAGGCCATCGCTGCTGGCGAAGCGATCAACCGCTGTCCGCCGGGCGGCGACGCCACCATCCACGCGCTGGCGGTGCTGCTCGATCGGCCGGCAGTCGCTCTGGATCCCACCCTCGAGCCAGCACCCTTGCCTGCAGTTGCCTTCATCCGCGAGGACGACTGCATCGGGTGCTTCAAATGCGTGCGCGCCTGCCCTGTGGACGCCATCCTCGGCGCACCGCAGATGATGCACACGGTGATCGCGGCGGAATGCACGGGCTGCGGGCTGTGCCTGCCGCCCTGCCCTGTGGATTGCATCGAGCTGCGGGATCTCGCGCCAGGCGAGACTCCCGCGTGGTCGCCGACAGTAGCGCGCCACCGGGCGGATGCGCGGCGCGAGCGCACGCGGCGGGTGCTCTCATCCGAGCGAGAGGCACGGGATGCGCGCCGCGCCGCTGCCGCCCTGCGCGCCCGACGTGCGCAAACCGTGCGCGAAGCCATCGAGCGCGTGCGCGCACGGCGCGGCACGACCACGCCAGGCGGACGCGATGAACACGGAGCCTGATTCGCCTCCCGTGAAATCACTCGCACCGGTGGATGCGGTGCTGCTCGCGCTGCTGCCCGGCGTGATGGCGCTGCTGCTGTGCTTCGGGCCCGGTGTGCTGCTGAATGTCCTCTGGATTGCGGCGTCCGCCTTGCTCGCCGAATCGATCACGCGAAGGGTGGAAGGCAAAGCACTTCTTTCGCCCCATGCAGACCGCGGAACGCTGCTCCTCTCTCTGCTGCTAGCCGTGTCGCTGCCGCCCGCCTGTCCGTGGTGGCTGGCTGCTGCGGCCGCGGTGATCGCCGTGGCCGTGGGGCGTCGGCTTGGCAATGGCGCAGGCGGCATCCTCTTCAACCCGGCCATGCTCGCGTACGCAGCGTTGCTGCTGTGCTTCCCGCGGGAGATGTCACGCTGGCCGGGGCCGGACGGTGCGGCGCAGAACCTGCCGATGGGGATGGCAGATGCGATCCGCGCATCGTTGGGAATGCTGCCTGCCACGGCGCTGGACGGCTTCACCATGGCCACGCCGCTCGAGGTGCTTCGACAAGACACGGCGCATACCGTCGCGGAATTGCGGCAGCTGCAGCCACAGTTCGGAGCCTTCGGTGGCCGCGGATGGGAATGGGCCAACGCTGCGTTCCTTGCCGGCGGCGCATGGCTCGTTCAACGGAAACTGATCGACTGGCGCGCGCCGCTAGGATTGCTGCTCGGCTTGGGCGTTCCTGCGCTGCTGAACGACGACGGCAGCTCCGCCAGCGGCGGTCCGGTGCTCTTCCATCTCTTCGGCGGCGGCACGATGCTCGCGGCCTTCTTCATCCTCACCGAACCGGGCAGCAGCCCGCGGCACCCGCGTGTGCGGCTGCTCGGCGGCATCCTCACGGGAGCGCTGATGTACCTCATGCGCAGCAGCGGTGGCTGGCCTGATGGCATCGCCTTCGCCGTGCTGGCAGCAAACGCGATCACGCCCTTTGCCGATCGGATACTGATGCCGGCACCCACAGCTCGCGATGGTGGCGTCGTCTACGCTCCGCAGAACTCTGCCGCCATGCTGCGCCATGCGCCGGATGGTGCGCGCGCACTGATGCTGCTGGCCTTGCTGATGCTCGATTGGCGGGGCGCTGCGCAGAGCAGCGCGCAAAGCCCCGCTCAGGTAGCCGATGCGCTGCTCGCGGAGATGGCCAGCATCGGATACACGCAGCAACACGCCTTCAGCGTGCAGGATCCGGCACTGCTCGGCTTGCCCGCGCCTCGGCAGGCATGGCGCCTGCGAAGCAGCTCGGGCTCTGCCGCCGTCGTACTGCCGCTGCGCGCACACGAGGGCTATGGCGGCCCCATCGATCTGCTGCTCGCGGCAGACGAGCGCGGCCGCGTGCTTGCGGTGCGCGTCACGGCGCACACGGAGTCGCCGGGCTTTGCCGATCCGCTGGATGCGCCGGAGCACACCTGGCTGCGCGCCTTCGAGGGGCGCGGCATGGCGGATGCGCGCTGGACCTTGCGCAAGGATGGCGGAGACTTCGACGCGTTCACCGGCGCAACGATCACGCCGCGCGCGATCGTTGCGGCCGTACGCAACGGCTTGCAGTATGTGACCGAGCACCGCCCGGAACTGCTGGACGAACCACCTTCGCTGGACCATGGCAACTGACGCATGAACCCCGAGAAACGCCGCGAGATCTTCCGCCGCCTTGCAGAGGCCAATCCCGTTCCCACCACCGAACTGGAATACACCACGCCCTTCGAGTTGCTGGTGGCGGTGATCCTGTCGGCGCAATCGACCGACGCCGGCGTGAACAAGGCGACGCGGCGACTCTTCCCGGTCGCGAACACGCCGGCTGCGATCGCGGAACTCGGTGAGGAGGGCGTCAAGCGCTACATCCGCACGATCGGCCTTTTCAATGCCAAGGCACGGAACGTGGCTGCGATGGCGCAGTTGCTGCTGGAACGACACGCCGGAGAAGTCCCGCGCGAACGCGCCGCGCTCGAAGCACTGCCGGGCGTGGGGCGCAAGACCGCCAACGTGATCCTGAACACCGCTTTCGGCGAGGCCACCATGGCGGTGGATACGCATATCTTCCGTCTGGCGAACCGCATCAGGCTTGCGCCGGGAAAGACCGTGCGACAGGTGGAGGAGCGCCTGCTCAAGTTCACGCCGCCAGAGTATCTGCGCGACGCGCACCACTGGCTGATCCTGCACGGACGCTACGTGTGCAAGGCGCGCAGCCCGGCGTGCGCCACCTGCGTGATCAGCGATCTCTGCGAACATCCGGGGCGGAAGAAAATCATCGCAGCGGCTGCGGCGGCGGACTGAGCGTGACGCCGCGCCGCGAGCGGCCTCAGGCCTCGCGCGGCTCCAGAGTGGCGAGGATTTCCAGGACGGCAGCAACGTCCATGCCGGCATGCTCAAGCAGGCAGTGGCAGGCCACCTGGACGAAGCAATTGCCCTGACGCAGGAACCACTCGCGCCAGTGGTACTCCTCGTCGTCGTGCTCGAAGAGCTCGCCCTGCCAGGCGCCGACCCTTGCACGTGTGCCACGCAGCCCTGCTTCTCGCAGTTCGGCGGTGAACTCCGCGATGTCGGCGTCCGTGACATCGCCCTCTTCCACGATGACCGGCGGAAAGACCTCGATGCAGCTCACGCCGTCCTCGTCCTCGATGACGATCACGTCGTCATCGTCCTGCGAGAACTCCCACTCATCGGGCAGTTCCAGCGTGCACCAGTCGATCTCGTGGACGGCCATGGGGTCTCCGCGTGGCTAGAGGTCACAGGACATGAGGAGCGCATCCTCGCGCCCCTCGGGGGTACGGTAATAGGCCTTGCGGCGGCCGTCGACCAGAAAACCCGCGCTCGCATAGAGCGCACGCGCGGCCGTGTTGGAGTCGCGCACCTCGAGGATGCAACGTCGGGCGCCTTCGCCCACGGCATCCTCGATGGCCGCATCGAGGAGTTTGCGTCCCAGACCCCGCTGCCGCGCGCGTACCGTCACGGCAAGTTCGAGGATCTCGCAGGCACCTGCAACCGCGGTGTACACCACGAAGCCGAGCACCACGCCGGCGTCATCGCGCACCGTGAAGCCGCGCGAGCGGGCCAGGGATTCGCGGAAGGCATCCGCACTCCAGGGCGAGGGATTGGTCTCGGCGTCGATCGCGGCGAGCCGCGCGGCATCGTCCTGGCGCGCGGGAAACAGCGACTCAGGCATTGCCAGGCCCGGCGGCGCGCAGATGCTGCCAGGCAACACGCTTGGCATCGGGATCGGCGAGCATGGCAGCAAGCCCGGGCAGGAGAACAACCGCACAGCCCAGACCTTCCATGCGATGCACACCCGCCGTGCGGCCCGCCCACCGCGCGGCATCCCAGCCCATCAGCACCGATGCGGGCGC
>CAIXOY010000503.1 GCA_903921135.1 uncultured Gammaproteobacteria bacterium | reverse complement strand
GATTCCCGCGATGGCGGCGGTGACGGAGCGCATCCGCTTCTATCCGTCGGTACTGAAGCTGGCCGTGCGGGATCCCTTGCTGGTCGCCAAATCGCTCAGCAGTTGCGCAGTGCTCTCCGGGGGGCGCGTGGCTTTGGGCGCGGGTCTGAGCCCCTGGCCCGAGGACTTCGAGGTCTTGCGCCAGGAGTGGGCGCAGCGTGGGCCGCGGTCTGCCGAGATGATCGAGATCATCCGGGGCCTGATGCAGGGCGGGATGTTCGGGTATGAGGGCCGTTTCTACACGGTCCCGAAGATGCAGATCGCGCCCGTTCCTGCGGTGCCGGTTCCCATCTACATCGGCGGTCTTGCCGAACCCGTGTTGCGTCGTGCCGCGCGGATTGCAGACGGCTACATCGGATGGGAAAACCCCCAATGCCCGCTCGAGGACGTGGCGGGCATGGTGCGTCGTATCGAGGGCTACCGCGCAGATTACGGTCGTACAGACGCGCCGTTCGAATTCAAGTTCATGCCTTCGCGCAATGAGCCCGAGGTACTGGCCCGTCTGCGCGATGTTGGCGTCACGGACCTGATCCTGATGCCGTGGGTCGAGACCGCAGGCCTGCAGGCGCCTCTCGACGCGCGCGTGGATGCGCTGCGTCGCTTCGCCGACGAGCACATGCACGTCTTGCGGCAGCGCTGAGTGCGCGGGATGCGACGCGCCCCGCGCATCACCCCCGCGAGCGGCTCGCACGACGGCGAGCACCTGCGGGCCCGGGCACGTGATTTCTCCGCCCCGGCGTTCTGGCAGAAACTCGCCCGGTTCGCCCGAGCCGCGGGTCGTGAACTGGTCGAGAAAGCACTCTGGCTCTACTACGCGGCCGAGCGCCCCGATGTGCCCCGGTGGGCCAAGCTCACGATGTGGGGTGCGCTCGCCTATTTCGTGATGCCTGTCGATGCCATCCCTGATCTGCTGCCAGGCGTGGGCTACGTCGATGACCTCGGCGCGCTTGCCGCCGCTCTTGCCACTGTGGCGGGCTACGTGGATGAAGACGTCAAGGCCCGGGCGCGCGAGCGTCTGTCGACGTGGTTTGGTCCCTCCCTGAACTGAGATACGCATATGCACCCTTCACTGCACGCACGGAATCACCCGGAACGCACCGCGTTCATCTTTGCGGGTAGCGGCGTCTCGGTCAGCTACGGTGAGCTCGAGGAACGCAGCCTTCGCTGCGCGCAGATGCTGCGCGCGCTCGGCTTGCGCAACGGCGATGGCATCGCCATCTGCATGGACAACAATCCGTGGTATTTCGAGCTGTGCTGGGCGGCGCAGCGCAGTGGCCTGTACTACACGGCGATCTCCAGCAAGCTCACGGCACCAGAAGTCGAGTACATCGTGCGTGACGCCGGCGCTCGGGTGCTGTTCCTGTCGCTCTCGCAGCACGGGATAGCGCAGGAACTCGCAGCCGGTTTGCAGGGCGTAGCCGAGCTTTTCGCCGTTGATGGCCATATCGAGGGTTGCCGCGACTACGCGCAGGAGAGCGCGTCCTTCGGAGCGGAGCCGCTTGCGGATGCCACGGCCGGTGCGGATTTCCTGTATTCATCCGGCACCACCGGTCGCCCCAAAGGCATCCGCGTGGCACTGAGCGGCGAGGCGCCTGATGCGGTCTCCCCGCTGACGGGGCTGCTCGCACATCTTTACGGTTTCGATTCCGGGACGGTGTATCTCTCCCCGGCACCGCTCTATCACGCCGCACCGCTGCGCTTCTCGATGACCGTGCACCGATTCGGCGGCACGGTGGTGGTCATGGAGCGGTTCGATGCAGCTCAATCGCTGGCGCTGATCGAGAAGTACCGCATTACCCACTCGCAGTGGGTGCCAACCATGTTCGTGCGCATGCTGAAGCTCCCCGATGCCGAGCGTCTCGCGCATGACCTCTCGAGTCATCGCTGCGCGATCCACGCAGCCGCACCGTGCCCGAAGGACGTGAAGCAACGCATGATCGACTGGTGGGGCCCGATCATCATCGAGTACTACGCCGGCAGCGAAGGCAACGGGCTGTGCACCATCCGCAGCGAGGAGTGGCTCGCTCACCCGGGCTCGGTGGGTCGGCCGGTCTTCGGGGTTCCTCATGTGCTCGACGACGATGGCAACGAGCTTCCGGCGGGGCAGGAGGGGGCGATCTACTTCAGTGGCGGTGTCGAGTTCGTCTACCACAATGATCCCGAAAAGACGGCCGCTTCGCGCAGCGCCGCAGGGTGGACCACGCTCGGCGACATCGGATACCTCGACGCGGAAGGCTATCTCTATCTGACCGACCGCAAGGCGAACATGATCATTTCCGGTGGCGTGAACATCTACCCGCAGGAAACAGAGAACCTGCTCGTGATGCACCCCGCGGTGATGGACGTGGCCGTGTTCGGAGTCCCGGATGAGGACTTCGGCGAGTCGGTGAAGGCCGTGGTACAGCCCGTTGACATCAGCTCCGCGGGCCCCGATCTCGAGCGAGAACTGATCGCCTGGTGCAGGGAGCGGCTGTCCCACATCAAGTGTCCTAAGAGCATCGACTTCGAGGCAGAGCTTCCGCGGCATCCCACCGGCAAGCTCTACAAGCGCCTGTTGCGCGACCGTTACTGGGGCAAGCAAGGCTCCCGCATCGTCTGAACGAGGACTCTCCCATGCTTTTTGTCGATGCCAGCCTGCTGGTAGATAACCCCCTTGATGCGGGCCCCGTGGCACGCGGCATCGAAGATGCCGGCTACGACGGCGCCTACACCTTCGAGGGGCGCCACGATCCCTTCATGCCCTTGCTGGCAGCCGCGGGCAGCACCTCGCGGCTGCAACTTTCGACGGGCATCGCGGTGGCGCTTGCCCGCAATCCCATGTTGCTTGCGAACCTCGGCTACGATCTGCAACTCGCCTCCGGCGGCAGGTTCGTGCTGGGGCTGGGATCACAGATCCGCCCGCACATCGAGAAGCGCTTCAGCGCCACCTGGTCGCACCCGGCCGCGCGGATGCGCGAGATGGTGCTGGCGATCCGTGCGATCTGGGACTGCTGGCAGGAGGGCAAAGCGCTCGACTTCAGGGGAGAGTTCTACACCCACACCCTGATGACGCCGTTTTTCAACCCGGGCCCTAACCCGCACGGGCTGCCCGCCATTCATCTCGCGGGCGTAGGGCCCGCGATGACCGAGATGGCGGGCGAGGTGGGCGACGGCTTTCTCGTCCATCCCTTCAACACGCCCGATTTCGTCGCGCAGGATCTTTTGCCGGCACTCGCGCGCGGCCGTGCCCGTGAGGGCGCTCGAGCCGGGCCCATCGATATCTCCTGTCAGGTGATCGTTGCCACCGGTGACACGCCGGAGGAGCGCGCCGCCAGCCTGCAGATGGCCCGTGCGCAGGTATCGTTCTATGCCTCTACGCCTGCCTACGCGCCGGTGCTGGAGCGGCACGGCTGGGCCGATCTGCAGCCGCAGCTGAACCTGCTGTCCAAGCAAGGGCGCTGGCAGGAGATGTCGGCGCTTCTCAGTGACGAGTTGCTCGATGCCGTGGTGGTGCAGGGGGATCCGGAGTCCGCGGGTGCCGCCATCCGTGCGCGCTGCGGCAGCTGGTGCACGCGCGTGAGTCCGGTGGTGTACGGCGGTGACGCGGCAGTGCCGGCCCGGCTGGTACGGGCCATCAAAGGCGGCTGAGGATGGCGTGCCGCTCCGCGGAGGAACAACCGCGCTTGCACCACGTGCAGGTCGGCGCCCAGTCTCTTGCACTCTGGGAGTGGAGCGGGGAGGGCGATCCACTGCTGCTGGTGCATGCGACAGGGTTTCATGCGCGCTGCTGGGATGCCATCGCGCGGCGGCTGCCCGGGCGCCGGATCTTCGCGCTCGATCAGGCCAGTCACGGTCAGAGTGCGCCCAAGCCGCCCCCCTACGAGGCCGCGCTGTTCGGTGAAGACCTTGCCGGCGTGGTGCGCGCAATGTCGCTTCGGAACGTCACGGGCGTAGGGCACTCGATGGGCGGGCATGCGATGGTGGTGGCGGCCGCGCGGGAGCCGGTTGCGTTCGCGGGGCTGCTGCTGCTGGATCCGGTGATCGTGGATCCGGAGGTGGCAGCCCGGGTGTTTGACACCGTGACAGCGGCGGAGCACCCCGTGGGGCGCCGCCGCAACCGCTGGCCCTCTGCGGCCCGTATGGCCGAGAGCTTCGCCGGGCGCGAGCCGTATTCGCGCTGGGACCCGGAGGTGCTCCGCGACTACTGCCACTTCGGCCTGCGCCCTGCAGGGGATGGCGAGTTCGAACTCGCCTGCTCACCGCATCTCGAAGTCGAGGTCTATGTCGGGATCCACATGCGCCGCATTTTCGAGGATATCGCCCGAGTGCAGGTGCCGGTCGACGTGGTCCGCGCGCGGGATCGGCGCACTGACGATGCCCTGCTCGATTTCGCTCCGTCGCCCACATGGCCGGCCTTGGCGGGGTGCTTCGCGGACGGTCGCGACGAGCATCTTGCGGAGCAGACCCATTTTTTTCCGATGGAGATGCCCGGCTGGACAGCCGAGCGCATCGCCCGTTTCGCTGATACCCCGAGGAACTGAGGCATGCACCACGGCCTGCTCGCCCACCTCTCCGCCGAACTCGACGCGATCCGCCGTGATGGTCTGCTGAAGCAGGAGCGATTGATCAGCACCCCCCAAGGCGCATCGGTAGGTGTTGCCGGGAACGAGGCCGGCTTGCTGAACTTCTGCGCGAACAATTATCTCGGGCTGGCCAATCACCCGGAGCTGCGCGCTGCGGCTGCGCACGGGCTTGAACGCTACGGCTTCGGCATGGCCTCGGTGCGTTTCATCTGCGGCACGCAAACCGCACACCGCGAACTCGAGCAGCGCATCAGCGCATTCCTCGGCACCGAGGACACTATTCTCTATTCCTCCTGTTTCGACGCGAACGGCGGGCTTTTCGAGACGATCCTTGGCGAGCAGGATGCGGTGGTGTCCGACGCGCTGAACCACGCGAGCATCATCGACGGCATACGCCTCAGCAAAGCGCGGCGTTACCGGTATGCGAACGACGACATGGAGGATCTCGACAGGCAGCTCGGTGCCGCGCGCGCCGAGGGCGCGCGTCATGTGCTCGTGGCCACGGACGGTGTGTTTTCGATGGACGGCATTGTTGCCCGGCTTGACCGGGTCTGTGCGCTTGCCGAGCGCCACGGTGCTGCGGTGATGGTCGATGACTCCCATGCCGTCGGCTTCATGGGCGCTACCGGACGCGGCACGCACGAGCACTGCGGTGTGATGGGTCGCGTCGACGTGATCACCGGAACGCTGGGCAAGGCGCTCGGCGGCGCCTCCGGCGGCTACACCTCGGGCCGCCGCGAGATCATCGCGATTCTGCGCCAACGCAGCCGTCCATACCTGTTCTCGAATTCGCTCGCGCCGCCCATCGTCGCGGCCTCCTTGCGCGTCCTCGACATGCTGGAGCAGGGTGGCGATCTGCGTGAGCGCCTGCATGAGAACGCAGCGCTGTTCCGCGCCCGCATGAGCGCAGCGGGGTTCCGGCTGGCGGGGGCAGGGCACCCCATCGTCCCGGTGATGATAGGGGATGCCGCGCTGGCGGCGCGCATGGCCGAGGCCTTGCTCGCGCGTGGCGTGTACGCGGTAGCGTTCTCCTATCCGGTGGTGCCGAAGGGCGCCGCGCGTATCCGGGTGCAGTTGTCGGCGGCGCATACGCCCGCGCAGATCGAGCAAGCGGTGGAGGCCTTCGAGGCGGCGGCCCGCGAGACGGGCGTTTTGCCCGGGCAGGTTTGAAGCGGGTCGCTCAGCGCGCGTGCAAAGCGGCGAACAATTCGCTGATCGTTTGCGGGTTGATGTACTCGCGCCAGTAACTGACTTTGCCGTCGCGGAACCGCAGGATCCCGAGGTAGGCGTTCCGGTACGGGATGCCGCTGTCCCGGTGGCGTGAGTCTGAACGGTATTCCGCGATCAGCAGGTCCGGATCCAGCAGTTCGTAGATCCGGTCGATCTGGTAGTTCAGGCCGTCGAACGGTTCCTGCCCGTTGGCGAAGAACTCGCGAATGGTGCCACGCCCCTGCATCTCCGAGGGCATGTCGGGAATCGGCCTGTAGGGCCAGTCGCAGAGCACGTCTTCGGTCATCAGCGCGAAGCCGGCGTCCCAGTCCTTTCGTCCCAACGCTTCCAGCATGCTGCGGAAGACCTGATGGTGGGAGGTGCGTCGGTCGTTGTCGTGCATCTGCAGGCACACCGTGCGGAATGAGATCGGGAAGAGCACACGTCTGAACTCCAG
>CAIXOY010000502.1 GCA_903921135.1 uncultured Gammaproteobacteria bacterium | reverse complement strand
CCGCTACCTGCAGCCCTGCGAGCTCGATTACAAGAGCGTTGCCGAGGCGCTGGCGCGCGCGGTGGTCGCGGCGCTCGATGAGCCCGGCGTCTATTGCCAGCTCGATTACCCCGCGTCCTGGAATCAGGCTTTCGCGCCCGCGTTGGAAGACATCGGACGCATCTTCGGACTGCGCCAAGGCACCCGGCTCTGAGATCTCGCGCCAGGCCGCCGCACCAGCCCGCGTGCAGTCATCCCGGAAGCCAGCGTGACGAACGACGAGGGCGAAACCGGACAGGCCTGTCGACCGTAGTTGCGCCATGGACTCCCCCGCCCTCGTCTGGTTCAAACGCGATCTGCGTGTGCGCGATCACGCACCGCTCGCGGCCGCGCTCGGTTCGGGCAGCGTGGCCGCGCTCTTCGTCATCGAGGACGAGTGGCTCGCGAGCCCCGAGTGCGATCCGCAGCACCTGGCCTTCGCCCTGCAATGCCTGCAGGAACTGCGCGTATCGCTTCGCGCGATCGGTGTGCCGCTCTTGCTGCGGCGCGGCCAGCTGCCCGATGTGCTCACACAGCTGCAGAGAGACTTTCCGTTCCGACGCCTTCTGAGCCATGAGGAAACGGGCAGCGGCTGGACCTACGCGCGCGACCTGCGCGTCGGGCGCTGGTGCCGCGAGGCGGGCGTGGCATGGGAGGAGTTCCCGCAGACCGGCGTGATCCGCAGGCTCGAGGGCCGCAACGGGTGGGCCGCGCGCTGGGAGCAGCGCATGCGCCAGCCGGTGATCGCCGCGCCCCGGTCGCTTCGGGGACCACAAGGTCTCGGCGAAGGAGATCTGCCCACGCTGCAGGAACTGGGGCTCGGATCTGCACGCCCGCTCCCTTCAGCCGGGGAAACGGCGGGCAAGGACGTGCTCGAGAGCTTCCTCGACACACGCGGACGCAGCTACCGATCGAGCATCTCGAGCCCTGTTACGGCATGGACCGGTTGCTCGCGCCTCTCGGCGCATCTCGCCTTCGGAACGCTATCGATGCGCTGCATTTACCAGCAGACACGTGCGCGCATCGCTGCACTGCGCGGCTCAGGGGACACCCACGAGCGACGAGTGGCATGGCACCTGGAAGGCTTCTCCGCGCGCCTGCACTGGCACTGCCACTTCATGCAGAAACTCGAAGACGAGCCTGCGATCGAGTTCCGGAACTTCTCTCGCGCCTGTGACGGACTGCGGGAAGAGGACTTCGATCAGGGTCGATTCGAGGCCTGGCGCAACGGCATGACGGGATTCCCGATGGTCGACGCCTGCATGCGCAGCCTGAACGCCACCGGCTGGCTCAACTTCCGCATGCGCGCGATGCTGGTGAGCTTCGCGGCCTACCATCTGTGGCTGCACTGGCGCGAACCCGGCATCCACCTGGCGCGGCAGTTCCTCGATTTCGAGCCGGGCATCCACTGGAGCCAGATGCAGATGCAATCCGGCACCACGGGCATCAACACGCTGCGCATCTACTCGCCCGCCAAACAGGCCGCAGACCATGACCCGACGGGGGCCTTCGTGCGCCAGTGGGTGCCGGAGTACGGCACAAGCGCTTACCCGCGGCCCATCGTCGACGAGCGAGAGGCAGTGAAACGCGCAAAGGAAAGGCTGTACGGCCTGCGCAAGACCGACACCGCGAGAAGCGAGGCCTCTGCCATCCAGAAAAAGCACGGTTCGCGCAAGAGCGGCTTGCCTCAGACGGGCAAGCCGCGGCGCAAGCGCGGCGCGATGGGTGATGCGCGGCAGACGGAGTTGTTCGACTGAGGGGATCGACTGGGGGCTAGCGCACTCAACTTGCAACATTGCCCCGGGCATCATCGCTGCATCACAGTTCGCTCCCCGCCACGGGAGCACGGGGAATCAGGATGCATCCGCTCGCAACGCTGCTCGCCTGCTGTCTGCTCTGGGTCGCACATGCCTGTGCAGCCGGCCCGGAAATGATGAACGTGCAGGTAGGCCCACGGCCCTACACACTTGTGGAGGCCATGCGGCCGGGCGCTCTGCGAGAACGGCTGGAAGCGCGCTCGTGCCGGGAATCGGCATTCCGGACAACCGCTTTTTCCATCGCCCACCGCGGCGCTCCGATGCTCTACCCCGAGCATACGCGCGAGTCCTACGTTGCCGCCGCGCGCATGGGCGCGGGGATCATCGAGTGCGACGTCACCTTCACGAGGGATCGGCAACTCGTGTGCCGACATGCACAGAACGATCTGCACCGGACCACGGACATCCTGCTCCGGCCTTCACTCGCGGCGCGCTGTGCACGCCCCTTCACACCGGCACGCTTTGACGCGGCCGGAGATCTGCTGAGCCCCGCCGACGCCGAATGCCGCACCAGCGACATCACCCTCGCAGAGTTCAAGACCCTGAGCGCAAGAATGGACCGGGTCGACCCCGCAGCGCGCTCGGTGGAGGAGTACCTGCGTACGGAGGACCCCGCAAGCTTTCCCGGCACCGGCGGGACCTTGCTCTCGCACGCAGAGAGCATTGCGCTCCTGCGCCAGCTAGGCGTGGACATGATCCCCGAACTCAAACGCCCCGTCGTGGCCATGCCCTTCGGGGACTTCAGCCAGAGGGACTTCGCCCGAGCCATGATCGCCGAGTACCGCGCCGCCGGGATCACACCCGGCGACGTATGGCCGCAGTCCTTCAGCCTGGACGACGTGCTGTTCTGGAAGTCGGCGGAGGCGGACTTCGGTCGGCAAGCCGTGTATCTGGATGACGCGAAAACAAGGGCGGAACTTCCGACTGCCGCCGAACTGCGCGAACTAGCGTCAAAAGGCCTGCGGATCTGGGCACCACCCATCTGGGCGCTGGTTTCCGTCGAGGGCGGGCGACCGGTCGCATCGCGCACAGCACGCGATGCACGGGCAGCAGGGCTGGAGCTGATCACATGGTCACTCGAGCGCCCCGTGCGCTTGCCCGCCGGCACACCCCACGCCGTCGCGGCGCAACTGCACGCACTGTCACACGCGGGTGCCACGATGGAGGTGCTGGACGTGCTGGGAAGGGACATCGGTGTAAAGGGTGTGTTCAGCGACTGGCCCGGCACCGTCACCTATTACGCGAACTGCATGGGCTTGTAAGGAAGCGTCCCGAGGCGCACTGGCGTTGCGCGACGGAGCGGATCATCGGGAGGGCGGCGTACATGGCGGCAGAACACGGCAGGATCGCGCTGGTGACCGGCGCGAACACGGGAATCGGGCGGCTCGCCGCGATCGCTCTGGCCCGCGCAGGGTTCGGGGTGTTCCTCGCCTGCCGTTCGCGCGAACGCGCGCTTCCCGTGCTGGCGGAAATCCGGGCCGAGGTGCCCGGGTCGTGCGCCGAGTGGCTGGCGCTCGATCTCGAAGACTTCCACTCCGTGCGCGCCTGTGCCGAGGCTTTCCTTGCGCGCGATATCCCGCTCCACCTGCTGCTCAACAACGCGGGCATCGCCGGGGCACGCGGACTGACGACGTCGGGTTTCGAGAGGATGTTCGGCGTGAACCACCTGGGGCATTTTCTTCTCACCGAACTCCTCCTGCCTCGACTGCGCGCATCCGCACCGGCGCGTATCGTCGTGGTCGCCAGCAGGGCGCATCGCCGGGTAAGCGGCATCGATTTCGCGGCGCTTCGCCGGCCCACCAGTTCGCTCACCGGGATCCCGGAGTACGGGGTGTCGAAACTGGCCAATATTCTCCACGCCGCCGAACTCGGGCAGCGTCTTGCGGCGAGCGGCGTCAGCGCGTTCTCGTTGCACCCCGGCGTGCTCGACACCGAGATCTGGCGCACGCTCCCTGCCCCGCTACGCTGGCTGAACAGCCTGCGGCTCGCACCGGCCAGCGAGGGCATCGGGACAATCCTGCACTGCGCACTGCACGCCGAGGCGAGCGACACCGGGGCCTACTACAGCGATGGCGCACGGAGCGATCCCGCGCCATGCGCGCGCAACACCGCGCTGGCGATCGAGCTGCGGGACTGGAGCCTCGCGGCAACGGGTCTGGGCTGAAGCCACGGCAGAGACATCGCGCCGGGCTTGTTGCCCGATACGATGACCCGGTGGAAACCCGGCACCGGAGTATCGATCGCAGTATCGCCGTTTTCCTGTGAAAGCTCTGCAGGGCGCGAACGCCGAACCCGAGTCACTGACATGCTCCGTAAGCGACACGCGCTTCAAGTTCCGTGACGTGAGTTGCGCGCTACCCGCCTCGCCCGAGGCGCGCACCTACAGATTTCGCGCGCTGTTTTCCGGTGGTCACGATGACTCGGAGTTGTCGCTTCTTCCCGTGGTTCCCGGCAACGGGCCGCTTGCCTGCGACGCAGGCAGCAAACCCGAATCGAGAGGCGAGTACGGCAACATTCACGTGGACTGCGTGGTATCAGCCGGCCCGCTGGCGGAGGGAGAGAAGTCCTTCAGCGTCAAGGTGGTATGGAGCCATGCCGTGTTCAGGGGCGTGGAAATGATCCGGGAGTGAATCCATGGCCACGCCGGCACCCGCGGCACGCTCAGGCCGCGTGTATCAGATACGGGTTCTCTGCAGGATGGGCAGGCTGACGGGCAGCTTGTTCGCGCTCTCGCTCGCCCCTGCTGTCAGCGCGCATACCGGTCACACCTACGACGAAGAGATCGTCATCAGCGGCCGTTCGGTCGATCTTGTGGGATCGGCCACCTCCGCCTCAGAAGGTGTGGTCGGGCAGGCAGAGCTTGCATTGCGCCCCCTCTACCGGGCCGGCGAGATCCTCGAATCGGTGCCGGGACTCGTCGCTACGCAGCACAGCGGCACGGGCAAGGCGAACCAGTACTTCCTGCGCGGCTTCAACCTCGATCACGGCACAGACTTCGCCACCTCCTACGGTGTGATGCCGGTCAACATGCGCTCGCACGGCCATGGACAGGGTTACACCGATCTGAATTTCGTGATCCCGGAGCTGGTGCAGCGCATCGATTACCGCAAGGGGCCCTACTACGCGGCGACCGGTGATTTCAGCAGCGCGGGAAGTGCCACGATCACGCCCTTCGCCCGTCTTGCGCAGGGGAGGATCGATCTCTCCACCGGTAACGACGGCTACCGCCGGCTGCTCGCGATGGACAGCACCGCTGCGGCAGGCGGGGATCTCCTGTACGCGCTGGAGGGTGCCCGCTATGACGGGCCGTGGCGTGACATCGATACGGACCCGGGGCGTATCAACGCAACCTTGCGCTGGACCGCAGAGATCGGCCCCGGCGTGCTGTCGCTCATGGGCATGGCCTATGACGCCACGTGGAACAGCGCCGATCAGATTCCATCACGTGCCGTGGAGCAGGGGCTGATCGGCACACTGGGTTCGCTAGACCGCAGCGTCGGCGGCGCATCGGAGCGCTACAGCCTGAGCGCCGAGTGGGATGCGGGTGACTGGGAGGCGGCGCTCTACAGCATCGACTATGCGCTGGAGCTCTGGTCTAACTTCACCTACTTCCTCGACGATCCAGCCAGGGGCGACCAGTTCGAGCAGGTCGATCGGCGTCGCATCCATGGCGCCGAATTCTCCAGAGGAATGGAGTCGCAGATTGCAGGTCTCGCGGTGCAGAACACCGCAGGCCTGCAGTGGCGCCGTGACGACATACCGGAGGTGGGCCTGCACCGCAGCCGCAACCGTGGCCGCCTCGGCACGATACGGTCCGACGCAGTCACAGAGGACAGCCTCGGACTGTTCATCAACAACGAGATCCGCTGGAATGCACGCTTGCGCAGCACTCTGGGCTTGCGCCTCGACGCCTTCCGCTTCGAGGTCGCCGACCGAGCCGGCGTGAACATCAACGGCATCGATCTCGCCGCCAACAGCGGGCGCGAGTCGGACGCAGTCAGCAGCCTGCGCGCAAGCGTGGTCTACACCCCCGGAAAGCACTGGGAACTCTATGCGGCGGCTGGGCAGGCCTTCCACTCGAACGATGCGCGTGGCACCACCGCCCGGATCGATCCTGCGAGTGGGGAAAGCGTACGTCCCGTCGACCCGCTGGTGCGATCCCACGGCGCGGAGACGGGGATACGCGCGTTCCTCGACGACCGTCTGAACGCGTCGCTCTCTGTGTGGTGGTTGTCACTGGACAGCGAACTGCTGTTTGTGGGTGATGCAGGCAACACCGAAGCGAGCCGCGCGAGCGAGCGCAGCGGGCTGGAACTGACGGGTTACTGGCAGGTCTCGCAGGACTGGTCGGCGGACATCGAGTACGCGTGGACGCATGCGCAGTTCACGGAACGCGACCCCACTGACCCCGCTCTCGGCGACGCAGTGCCAGGCTCCATCGGCTCGGTGTTGAGCCTGGGCCTGAGCACCCGCGGAGATTCCGGCGCCTTCGGCAGCTTGAGGCTGCGCTACTTCGGCCCGCGGGACCTCGACGAAAACGGCACCGTCCGCTCTGACAATTCGCTCGCACTGAACCTGCGCGCGGGACTCGAGAGGGGCGATCTAAGCGTGACCGTCGATGTGCTGAACCTGCTGGACAGCGACGACCACGACATCACTTACTGGTACGAATCACGCCTGCGTGGCGAGGCTCAGCCAGTGCCCGATCTCCACTATCACGTGATGGAGCCGCGCTCTGTGCGGGTCTCGGCAGGCTACCGGTTCTGAGTCGCCGCCGGAGGTGATGCCGGCGGCGCCCGACGGGCCTCAGAAGAGGCCCACCACCTTGCCGCTCTCGTCGATGTCGATGTGGTCAGCCGAGGGCACTTTCGGCAGGCCGGGCATCGTCATGATGTCGCCGCAGACCATCACCACGAACTCCGCGCCGGCGGCCAACCGCACCTCGCGGATGTTCACGACGTGACCCGAGGGCGCGCCCTTCAGTGAGGGGTCCGTCGAGAAGGAGTACTGGGTCTTGGCCACGCACACGGGGTAGTGGCCGTAGCCGGTTTCCTGCAGCTGTTTGATCTGCTGGCGCACTTTGGAATCCGCGGTGATATCGGAAGCGCCGTAGATCTTGGTGGCGATGGCTTTCATCTTGTCCCAGAGCGGCATCGACTCCTCGTACACGAAGGTGTGCTTCGCGGGGACGTTCTCGATGGTCTCGACCACGGCGTGGGCAAGGTCAACGGCGCCGGCGCCACCCTCGGCCCAGTGGCGTGCCAGCACCACGGGTGCGCCGTGCTTGGCCATGCGGTCTTTCAGCAGCGCCACCTCGGCGTCGGTGTCGGTGGTGCGGTGGTTGATCGCGATCACGCAGGGCAGGCCGTAATGGTTGCGCACGTTGTTCACGTGGCGCTCGAGGTTGACCATGCCTTTCTCGAGGGCGGCGAGGTTCTCGGAGCTCATCTCCTTCAGATCGCAACCGCCGTGGAACTTGAGCGCGCGGATGGTGGCAACCAGCACCACGCACGAGGGGCTCAGGCCCGACTTGCGGCACTTGATGTCGATGAATTTCTCGGCGCCCAGATCCGCACCGAAGCCTGCTTCGGTCACGACGTAGTCGGCAAGCTTCAGGCCCGCCTTGGTGGCGAGCACCGAGTTGCAGCCGTGGGCGATGTTGGCGAAGGGCCCGCCGTGGATGATCGCAGCGTTGTTCTCGAGGGTCTGCACGAGGTTCGGCTTCAGCGCTTCGCGCAGCAGCACGGTCATGGCGCCGTTGGCGTTCAGTTCGCGTGCGCGCACCGGGCGCTGGTCACGCGTGTAGCCGATCACGATGTTGCCGAGGCGCTCTTTCAGATCGTTCAGGCTGGTGGCGAGGCAGAAGATCGCCATCACCTCGGAGGCCACCACGATGTCGAAACCGTCCTGGCGCGGGTAGCCGTTGCCGGGGCCGCCGAGCGAGCAGGTGATGTCGCGCAGCGCGCGGTCGTTCATGTCCATCACGCGCTTCCACGTGATGCGGCGCACATCGATGCCGAGTGCGTTGCCGTGATGGATGTGGTTGTCGATCAGTGCCGCGAGCAGGTTGTTCGCAAGGCCGATGGCGTTGAAGTCGCCGGTGAAGTGGAGGTTGATGTCCTCCATCGGCACCACCTGCGCCATGCCGCCGCCGGCCGCGCCACCCTTCATGCCGAAGACCGGGCCCAGGCTCGGTTCGCGCAGGCAGATGAGTGCCTTCTTGCCGATCTTGTTCAGCGCATCACCGAGGCCAACGGTGGTGGTGGTCTTGCCCTCGCCCGCCGGCGTGGGGCTGATGGCGGTAACGAGGATCAGCTTGCCGTCAGGGCGGTCTGCCAGGCTGTCGATGTACTCGAGGGAAATCTTCGCCTTGTACTTGCCGTACTGGTCGAGGGAATCCTGCGGAATCCCGAGGTGCGCAGCGACCTCGGTCACGGGATGCATGGTGGCGGCCTGGGCAATTTCGATGTCGGAACGCATGTGTTCTCCTTCTCCCCGGAGGGATGGACGCAGACAGTTCCCGCGCGCCTGTGCGCTCCGGGAATCCGGTGATGGATGAGCTCTGGGATGGCATTCGCCATCTCGGGATCGGGAGATCGGAGTCGGATTGAACCGACGACACACGGAACCTTGGACCCTGCCGGCCGCGCTACCCGTTCGCCCGCGCGAATTCTAGTGGAGAGCTTCGACACGAGGCAACGCGCGCAAACGCGCCTGAAAGACGCACAGGCAACAAAACGCTGCGTTCTGATGAAAGTTTTTCAGCGGACGGTGACTTTTCTTGTGATAGCGCGGGGGCAGCCTTCCTCTGCAATCACGCGATTCCGGGCGCGCCGCTCACGGCAACGGTGCCAGCGCCAACGCCCGTTCCAGCGCTGCCAGATCCTCTTCCGTGTTGTAGCCCTGCACCGACACACGCACGAAGCAGCGCCCGCCATGCGTGGTGACGGGCACCTCGATGCGGTGCTGACCGAAGAGGTAATTGCGCAGCGCCTCGGCATCCCGGTGTGGGACCGGCACGGGCACCATCTGCCCGAAATCCGCGTCATTGCCGATCACCGGCAGCGCGAAACTCGCGGCCACGCGGTGCATCAGCGCGGTGGCCATGGCGTGGCTGCGACGGCACGCGGCCAGCCACTGCGGCCGCGTGACGAAGTCAATCGCAGCCGGCACCGCAAGCCAGGCAGAGATATCGCGCGTGCCCTGCCATTGCAGGCGACGCTCGAGCACGGTCGATCCGGTGTACGCATCGAAACCTGTGTGGCCCTGCGTTCCCGCCGCATAACCCCAGCTCGTGACGGTTGCGTGCAGACGGTCATGGTGCTCGGGCCGCGCGTGCAGGAAGGCGCTGCCCTTGGGCCCGCAAAGCCACTTGTGGGCGTTTCCGGTGTAGAAGTCGGCGCCCAGCGCTTCGAGCGAAAGATCCACGTGCCCTGGCGCGTGCGCGCCATCGATCAGCGTCAGCACGCCGCGCTCGCGCGCACGGGCGCACAGCTCCGCCACCGGAAAGATCAGCGCAGTGGTCGATGCGATGTGACTCGCGAAAATCAGGCGGGTGCGTGGCCCGATCTCCGACATCAGCCTCCCTGTGAACTGCTCGCGCGCGAAGGGCAAAGGGATCGGGATCTTCCGATAGCTGGCGCCGTGATGCTCGCACACACGCTGCCAGGCCGCATCGCAAGCGCCATATTCGTGATCGGTGGCGAGCACCTCGTCGCCGGGCTGCAGATCGAGCGAGCGCGCCACCACATTCACGCCCGTGGTGGCATTGGGGACGAAGACCAGATGGGCAGCGTCTGCACCGAGGAACTGCGCCAGCCGGGCGCGTGCCTTCGCCAGCAGTGCCGCGGAGCGGCGGCCGAGGAACTCCACCGGATTGCGCTCCATCTCGCGCACCCACTGCTGCTGCGCCTCGAGCACCTCGCGCGGGCAGGCACCGAATGAGCCGTGGTTGAGGAACACGACGTCGGGGTCGAGCAGGAAGTGCTCAGGCATGGATCGTCTCCAACACAGCGCCGGGGCACTGCTCGTCATCTGGTGGCGGCGCCAGTGTAGCCCGCCGCGATGTCCGCCCTGACCGGGCGCAAATGCCTGCGATGGGCATCCGGGGAAGCCGGAAGCCCGGTCTGGACGTACACCAGACTCGACCACCTTTCAGGCGAGCCCGCATTGCACGGATACGCATGACCATCCCGCCTGCCTCTCCGACCCACAGCGCTGCCACGGCACGCATCGCAGCCATACGCCCCGCGGCCTATGCGCGCACGCGAAATCACATCGAGGGCGCGGTGACGGGCCTCTCGCCGTGGATCACGCACGGGGTGCTGACGCTTCGGGAGGTGCTCGCGGCCCTGCTCGCTCGTGAGCCTCTGCCGGCAGATCACAAGCTCGTTTACGAATTCGGCTGGCGCGAATACTTCCGGCATGTGTGGGCTCAGGAGGGCGAGGGCATCTTGCGCTCCCTGCACGTGGGGCTGCTCGATGAGGCGCACTACTCCCCTGTGCTGCCGGAAGACATCCGCGAGGCGCGCAGTGGCGTGCCCGTGATCGATCAGGCCGTACGCACGCTCTATGCGACGGGCACGCTGCACAACCACGCGCGGATGTGGCTGGCGAGCTACGTGGTGCATCTTCGCAAGGTGCACTGGCGCGCGGGGGCCGACTGGATGGTGGCGCATCTGCTGGATGGAGATCTCGCGAGCAATCACCTGAGCTGGCAGTGGGTGGCGGGGACTTCGAGCCACAAGCCCTATCTGTTCAACGCCGAGAACGTGGCGCGGTTTGCGCCGGCGGAGTGGCACAGCCCCGCTACCTGCATCGATTGCAGTTATGAGGAACTGGAGGGGGTTGCTCGTTCGCGGCAGGCTGTGGGAGGAGTCGCGGGCATGGCCCGCTCCCACATACAAGCCCCCGTAGGAGCGGGCCAT
>CAIXOY010000501.1 GCA_903921135.1 uncultured Gammaproteobacteria bacterium | reverse complement strand
TTCCAGTCGGGCGATCCGAGCCTGCTGCCGGAACGGCTTTGCCGGGAGTTGCGTGTTGTCCAGTTGGGTTTGAACGACAGATCCGCGTGCATTGCGGTTGCTGATCCCCGGCTGACGGACGATCAACTCGCTCGCATGCGTTTCGCCCTGGCCCGCGAATTCGAACTGGTAGTCCTGCCACCCGACGAAATTGATACCTGCCTGACGCGCCATTTTTCCTCGTCGGAGGCCGGTCGTTTCGACAAGGTGCATGTCATCGATCTGCTTGCCGCGACCCAGTCCGGCGACAGCTCGCAAGTCGTGAAGCTGGCCTGTGCACTTTTGCGCAGGGCGATCGACAGCAACGCATCCGATGTCCATATCCATCCGTTCGTCGGCGGCGGCGTCATCCGTTTCCGCGTCGACGGGCAACTTCGGCGCATCACGACACTACCCATTGAAACGCTGCGAGCGCTCTCGCGCTACTTCAAGGCGCAGGCAGGGCTCGAGCCCAATCCGCTTAAGCCGCAGGATGGCCGCCTGCGCCTGTCCTATGGCAGACGCGAAATCGATGTGCGCCTGTCCATTCTGCCTGCCTACGACGGCGACCGGATTGTCTGCCGCCTGCTGGACCAGAGCCGCAATTTTTCGCTGCAACATAGCCACTTCTCGACCGGCGATCAGCAAACACTGCGGAGAATGACAGGCAACAGCGCGGGCGTCGTGCTGCTGACAGGGCCGACCGGTTCCGGCAAGACCTCGACGCTCTATGCCTTGCTCACCGAGTTGAACACGGTCGACCTCAATATCATCACCATCGAGGATCCGGTGGAATACGTCCTGCCGGGTATCTCCCAGATCCAGGTGAACGAGAGGCAGGGCCTGTCCTTCGCAGATGCGCTGCGCTCCATACTTCGACAGGACCCGGACATCGTGCTGGTCGGGGAAATCCGCGATGGCGAAACGGCACGCATCGCGGCGCAAGCAGCGCTCACCGGCCATCTCGTCCTGTCTACCCTGCACACCAATGACGCGCTCGGAACCCTGCCGCGCCTTATCGATCTTGGCCTGGATCGCAGCATTCTTGCCGATGCATTGATTGGCGCGGTGTCGCAGCGGCTGGTCCGACGCTTGTGCGAGTCCTGCCGCCAGCCCACACAAGCGCCTTACTTGTCACTTGAGTCCGAGTTTCAGCGCCTGACCGGGGAATTTCCCTCGTACCGCTCCGGGGGGTGCCAGGCCTGTAACTTCACCGGCTACAAGGGACGACTGCCGGTCATCGAGAGCGTGGAGATTTCCCCGGCCCTGCGCCAGGCCATTGTCGATGGCGAGCAGCGGATCGATGAACTCAGGCGAATCGCCGCCGGTTATCGGCGCTCGATGGCCGCCAGCGCAAGAGACTGGATCGTTTCCGGTCAGACGACACCGGCCGAGGTGCAGAATGTCCTGGGCATTGGCTTCTGGCGTGAACTGGCGACGGAGCACGGCATCAGTCCCGAGACACTCAGCGCCAACCTGGGGCAGGATTCCCAGCCGGGCCTGCGCATGAAGATTCTTGTGCTCTCGAAGGACAAGTCGCTGGGCAACAGGTTGACTGACGGGTTGAGCTATGCCGTCGAGACGGTCGATGATGAAGACGCGGCGAATGACTATCTGCAAAGGCAGAACGACGCGATTGCCCTGGTGATGGATGCCCGACTTGCCGAGGGTCCTCCGGAAAACTGGCTCACCCGCCTGCGCACCAGGCTGGCGTGGGCCGGGCTGCCGACGCTTTTCGTGACCAATCCGGAGGATGCCACTCTGGAAGCGCTGCTCCTGCAGTTCGATGCTCCCCGCGTGGAAAGGAATGAGCAACAGCCGCAGGCGATGCAGGAAGCCCTTAGCCGGGTCTTGCAGGGGCAGCACTGAACATGTCGGCGACCAGTTCGCACTCTCCCGCCACTTCCGCGCAGAGAACGATCATGAGAGACACACAACGGGGCTTCACCCTGATCGAACTGATGATGGTCATCGCCATTGTCAGCATCCTGGCCACGATCGCTCTGCCGTCGTATCAAGCCTATGTCTATCGCGCGAAGGCAGTCGAGGTGATCGCACTGATCGACAAGATACGTACCGCGATTGCGTCGCTGCAGGCGGAAGTGGCCCCGGTGGGTAGTGTCCTGAAGGTCGGCGGCAACACCTCTGCGAACCAGGACAGTGATCCAGGCCTGGTCTACTCCTTCAAAGCAATACAATCCGCCCAGTTCACGCCTGTTTCGGGGATTGCGCGCTCGGAGCTCAACCTGAAACACCTGAAAATCCACTTGACTGTTAGCTCGGGCAGCAATCCTGCCTACATGCAACCCGGGCAGTTCAAGATCGGCCTCAACGTCGATCAGTCCCACAACCCGCTGACTGGCCAAAAAATAACGCCTGCGGAGGTCCGGGTTGCCACCCAAATCCTGCTGGCAGTGCACCATGTCATGAAGCCGGCCACCTACAAGGACACGGTCTCCTCGGGCGGCTCCTCGGTGGGCCTCTATTTCCAGCTCTAGGACACGCGATCATGAGCGATCGAAACAAGGCCGATGATCTGGAAGGACTGGTCCGGACAACAACGGACAGCCTCGCCCAGCAGCAGCAAAAAGCCGAGGCTTCTGCTGCCGGACGGCCACCGCGGTCGCGGCCCAGGCTGGTGCTGATGCTGATCCTGGTGGCGGTGTTCGCTGGCGCCCTGTATGTCCAGTATCCGCGCATCGTCGAGCCCTATGCCTTGCCCGATGCCCGAACCAATCCGATGGTCGTCGAGGCGGATCTGATACTCATCGGCGAATTGATCGAGGCTTTTCGACTGTCGCAGGGCAAGTATCCCGATTCCCTGGGTCAGGTGCAGCTACCCGCCGCACTGGCTCAATTGGTCGCCCGGTTCCCGCTGGAGTATCGTCTCGGCGAGACGTCCTTCACACTGGAGTGGAAGCCCTATCGCTGGCACGCGATGTATGACGGCGATACAGGTGAGATCGACGTGAATCCGGCGAAAATCGAAAGCTAGTCTCGTCGCGTGACGGGCCGGGATCAGCTATCGGCCTTTTTTTGCAGACCACATCAAACCGAGCTCTGATTGTTTTTCAATGGAGGGTCCATCATGTTCAAAACGCCAACCGCAGGCACGGCCGCGCTTCTTCTGCTGGCCCTGTCGATACCGCTGCCCGCCCTCGCGGATGATGACG
>CAIXOY010000500.1 GCA_903921135.1 uncultured Gammaproteobacteria bacterium | reverse complement strand
TCTCTCCGAAGAGCCGCGAGTATGCCCCGATTTCTGCAGAAGGGGGCCATGCCCCCGACCGGCGCTCTCCCGTAGGAGGGGGCCATGCCCCCGACCCGGCCTCTTCTGTGGGAGGGGGCCATGCCCCCGACTGCCCCTTTTGTCGCGGGCATGGCCCGCTCCCACCGGGGTCGCTCGTTGCCAGCCTCACGCTGCGCGCGTAGTGTTCCTCGAAGTCGGGCGATCCCCGTCAGACTCCCTCCGGAACACAAACGATGAACAGACTTCCCCTGCGATTCCTGCTGACCCTGCTCGCCTGCGCCACCCTGGCGACAGGCTGCTCCGAGCGCGCCAAGGTCACGGAACTCACACAACTCGACGGCCTCGAGGTCGCACTTCCCACCGGTACGGTGGCCGATCAACTGGTGCTGGCCAAACTGCCGCAGGCGAAGATCAAGTACTTCAACAGCGCGCTCGATTCGGCCATGGCGGTGAAAGCGGGCAAGGCCGATGCCGCCGCCTACGACGAGCCGATCCTGCGCAACATCGCCGGCAAGGTGCCGGGGCTCACGGTGCTGGCAGAACCGATCTCTGTGGACCAGTACGGCTTCGCAATGCGTCAGGGCGACGCGGCGCTGAAGGCCGCGGTGGACGGCCTCGTCGCCGAGATGAAAGCCAGCGGCGAGTACGAGCAGATGCGCGCGCGCTGGCTGCCCGCGCAGGGCGCGCCCGCCGCCATGCCTGCGATCCCCGCCGGCACGGGCGAGGTGCTGCGTTTCGGCACCGCTTCGGTGACGGAGCCCTTCTCCTTCGTCGATAGCTCCCAGCAGGTGGTGGGCCTGGACATCGAGATCGCAGCGCGCGTGGCACAACGCCTGAACCGCAAGCTCGAGATCGTGAACATGGAGTTCGGCGGCATGATCCCGGCGCTGATCGCGGGCAAGGTCGACCTGATCGGCGCCTGCATCACGATCACCGAGGAGCGCAAGAAATCCGTGCTCTTCTCCGAGCCCTACTACACCGGCGGCATCTCGGCGCTCGTGCGCCAGTAAAGCATCGCCATGGCGCTGCCGCTCACCAAGGAACACATCATCGCCCCGCCCGGCTTCAACCGCTGGCGGGTGGCGGCGGCCTCGGTGTCCATCCACATCTGCATCGGCTCGGTGTACGCGTGGAGCGTGTTCAACCCGCCGCTCACGCGCGCACTCGGCGTGGTGGCACCGGCGGCAGATGACTGGTCACTCGGCAGCGTGGTGTGGATTTTCTCGGTGGCCATCGTGTGCCTCGGCCTCTCGGCGGCCCTCGCCGGCAAGTGGCTGGAGCGCGTGGGGCCGCGGCTGGTGGGGCTGGTCGCCACGCTGTGCTGGTGCGGGGGTTTCCTTGTCGGCGCGCTCGGCATCCACCTGCACGAACTCTGGCTGCTCTACCTCGGTTACGGGGTGATCGGCGGGATCGGGCTGGGGCTGGGCTATGTCTCGCCCGTGTCGACGCTGATCCGCTGGTTCCCCGACCATCGCGGCATGGCCACCGGGCTCGCGATCATGGGTTTCGGCGGCGGGGCGATCATCGGCGCGCCGTTGAAGACATGGCTCTTGTCGCATTTTTCGCGTGCCCCGGAGTTTCTGGGCAGCACGGACGCACTGCAGCTCGTGACCGAACAAGGCCGGCAGTTCGCCGTCACCGCAGCCGGCCGCATCGAGGTGGTGGTGGCCACGGCCGCACAGGCCGCAGCGCTGCCCGGCGGTGGCGATGCCGGCGCTTACGCGGTAGGCACGGGCAGCACGGGTGCTGCCGCCACATTCCTGGTGCTGGCAGCGCTCTACGTGGTGGTGATGGGCATCGCGGCCTTCAGCTACCGCGTGCCCGCGGCCGGCTGGTTGCCCGCGGGCTGGACGCCGCCGGCAGAGACCGCCTCGCACGGGATGATCTCGACGCACAACGTGCACGCCGATGAGGCCATCCGCACGCCGCAGTTCTGGCTGCTGTGGGTGGTGCTGTGCTTCAACGTCACCGCCGGCATCGGCGTGCTGGGCGTGGCCAAGACGATGATGGGCGAGATCTTCGGCAGCGCGATGCCCGCTCTGGTGACCGCGGGTTTTGCGAGTGCCTTCGTGCTGATGATCTCGGTGTTCAACATGGCGGGG
>CAIXOY010000499.1 GCA_903921135.1 uncultured Gammaproteobacteria bacterium | reverse complement strand
TCTCCACCACGGCCTACTACTGCCTCATCTCGCACCTCGAGCGCAGCTTCGGTGTGCACTACGCGATGGGCGGCACGGGCTCGCTGATACAGGGCATGCTGAAGCTCCTTGCCCTGCGCGGCGGCAGCATCCGCTACAACGCCGAGGTGACGGAAATCACCTCCCGCAACGGCCAGGCGACGGGTGTGAAGCTCGCCAGTGGCGAGACGCTGGAGGCGCCCATCGTGGTGTCCAATGCGGATGGGGGCTGGACCAACTCGCGGCTCCTCGGCACGCACCCGCGCAAGCGCTGGACCGACCGCAAACTCGACCGCACCAGTTTCTCGATGAGCCTCTTCGTGTGGTACTTCGGTACCAACCGCCGCTACGAGGACGTCTACCACCACATGATGGTGCTGGGCCCGCGCTACGAGGAGCTCCTCGGCGACATCTTCGACCGGAAGGTGGTGGCAGAGGATTTCAGCCTCTACCTCCACCGCCCCACGGCCACCGAGCCTGCGCTGGCGCCGCCCGGTTGCGATGCCTTCTACGTGCTCGCCCCGGTGCCGAACCTGCGCGGTGGCGCGGATTGGGCCACGCTCGCCGAGCCCTACCGCCTGCGCGTGCAGCAGCGTCTGGAAGATACGGTGATGCCCGGCCTTGGCGAGAGCATCGTGAGTTCGCGCGTGATGACCCCGCTCGATTTCCGCGACAACCTGCTCTCGCTGCACGGCGCGGCCTTTTCCATCGAGCCGCAATTGCTGCAGAGCGCGTGGTTCCGGCCGCACAACCGCAGCGAGGAGTTGCGCGGTCTTTACATCGTGGGTGCGGGCACGCACCCGGGCGCCGGTATGCCCGGTGTGCTCTCGGCGGCGAAGATCGTCGACAGGCTGGTGGCCGAGGATTTCCCTACGGCCTGAGAGCGGCCCTGCGCGGCAGCGTGGACCAGAAATACAGGATCAGCGAGATGCCCGTCACCAGCGGGATGGCCCACAGCACCGGGTGCAGCGCGAGCTGCGGCGCGAGCCGCACGGCGCCGAATGCCGAGAACGCGGTGTACACCGAAATGCCTGCACCGATCAGTGCCTTGATGTGCTCGCGCAGCCAGGCCGTGGGGCCGGGTTCGCGCTGCGCGAGGAACCACGCATTCGTTGCCACGGTGGCGAAGCCGATCGTCGAGATGCCCACCATCAGCCAGAGCCCCGTGCGCCAGCCCTGCCACGCGCAGTTGGTGGCGGCGATGAGCAGCAGCACCTGCAGCGCGAGGTTGAGCGGTGTGCGGTTGGCCAGATGCCGGCGGCGGTTCAGCACCGCGAGGTCTCCGTACCACGCCAGGTTGATGGTGAGCACGCCGAGGTACAGCATCATCCAGCCGAAGACGCCGTTCACGAGGACGAGATCCGGGATGTGCGGGTGCGTCTCGGCGGGCGCGAGCAGCGTGACCGTGGACATGCACACGGCGAGGGCCCCGGTGACCAGTAGCGACCACACGAAAATCCGCCCCCACTTCACGTGGAAGGCGCTGCCTTTTTTCGACACTACGGGCGCCCAGAACGACACCAAGCCCACTGCGCCGGTGGTGATGTGGCAGGCCACGAGGATATGGAACAGGGTGTACATGGCGCTCTCCCGTGGGCGGGATTGTCGGCGCGCCGCAGGCCCTCTGCAACAGCCTTCTTGCATCGGGTGGGGAGCATGAACGCGCCATTGTTCTGCCCGCCGCGCACCCGCCCCATGGCGGAGCTGCCTTCGCTGGCCCGCGTGATCTGGCGCGGTGACGGTGACCTGCTGAGCCTCGTTCCCGCCAAGGCCTACCGCCAGCCGATGTGCACGCTCGGCCAGACGCGGCGCTCCATCGTGATGGTGAGCGACCCGGTGCTGGTGCGCCGCATCATGACCGAGGACATGCACCGTTACCCCAAAAGCGATCTGATGCAGGAGGCGCTGCGCCCGCTGGTGGGAGACTCGATCTTCGTCTCCGGCGGCGCTACGTGGGAGCGCCAGCGGCGGATGATCAACCCCGCCTTCTCGCACATGAAGGTGAGCCTCGCTTTCAACGCCATGCGCGATGCGGTGCAGGACGCGCTGCCGGCGCTGGACCGCAGCGCTGCTGCCGGCGAGCAGCTCTCGCTCGATCTGCTCACCAGCCACCTCACGGCCGATGCGATCACGCGCACGGTGTTCTCGATGCCGCTGCAGTCGCAGACGGCGCACGCGGTCTTCGAGTCCTTCATCACATTTGAACGCAGCGTGGCGCAGGTGCGCCTGCTGCCCATGATCTTCAGCAAGGCCTGGGCCGATACGCCGCAGCGCCCCGAGGTGCTGGCAGCCTGCGCGCGCATCCGCGAACTGCTCGGTGAACTGGTAGACGCGCACGCCACGCGCGGCACCGAGGATATCGCCGCCTCCATGCGCGAGGCGCGGGATACCCACGAGGTGCCGTTCACACGCGAGGAGCTGATCGACCAGATCGGCGTGATGTTCCTGGCGGGCCACGAGACCACGGCGAGTGCGCTCACGTGGATCCTGTATCTGATCTCGATGGTGCCTGCGGTGCGCGAGCGGCTGCTCGCCGAGATAAAGCGCGTGGCGGGTGACGATCCCGTGAGTTTCGAGCACGTGCGCGAGATGACGTACGTGCGCAATGTCTTCCGCGAGACCTTGCGGCTCTATCCGCCGATCACCTTCATGCCGCGGGTGGCGCTGGAGGACGCACGCATCGGCGGGCGCAAGGTGAAGCGCGGTGCGCTGATCATGATCTCGCCGTGGGTGATGCACCGGCATCTCTCGTTGTGGAAGGACCCGGATGCCTTCGACCCGGACCGCTTCTCGCCCGAGCGCGAGGCCGAGTTGCCGGAGTGGGGATACATTCCCTTCGGGCAGGGGCCGCGCATCTGCGTGGGGCAGGCCTTCGCGCACACCGAGGCGGTGCTGATGCTGGCGGAACTGCTGCGCCGCTATGATTTCGAACCGCTTGCGCCGGGGGCGGTGCGCCCGGTCGCGCGGCTCACCACGCGCCCGGAGACGCAGATCCTCTGCCGCATCCGTCGCCGGCACGCGGAACCCTGAGCGTGCCGCGCGATACCGTTCTGCTGACCAACGGCCGCTTGCCCAAGGCGATGGATATCGCCCGGGCGCTGCACCGCGCGGGCTGCCGGGTGGGCATTGCCGATCCCTTCCGGATGCATCTCACCAAGGTGTCGAATTGCGTGGATTTCGGTGTGCGCGTGCCTGCGCCGCGCGCGTCGAAATCGGCGTATCTGGATGCACTCCGCGCTGCGGTGGCGCGTGAGCGTGCCGCGCTCCTGATGCCCGTATCGGAGGAGACCGCGCACGTCTCTGCGCTGCACGGTGCGCTGGGCGAAGACACCCGTGTCTTCACCATGCCGCAGGCCGAGGTGCTGGCGGTGCATGACAAGCTCTCTTTCGTGGATGTCGCCCGTGCGGCGGGCGTGCACGTGCCGGCTGCGGCCTTGCTGGGCAGCGATGATGCCCGCGCCATCGCCGCGGCGGGCGAGTACGTGATCAAGCCCCGGCTGAGCTGTGCGGGCCGGGGCGTGGGGCTGTTTCCGCGGGGCGCTCCACTGCCGGAACCCGATCCCGCAGCGCCTGCCATCGTGCAGGCGCGCGTGCGTGGCGAGGAATGCAGCACCTTTGCCGTGGCCCATGAGGG
>CAIXOY010000498.1 GCA_903921135.1 uncultured Gammaproteobacteria bacterium | reverse complement strand
TGGATGCCGCTGCCGCGCGCGTCGCCGTACTCGAGGCCGGGCAGTCCGGGTTGCGCGCTGCGCTGGATGCCACCAGCCGTGAACTGCGCAGCTCGCGCCAGGATCTTTCGGAAGCGGAGTACCTGCTGCGCCTGGGCTCTCAAAGTCTGCTGATGGGCCGTGATGCGCGCGGTGCACTGGACTTGCTCGAGGCTGCCGATGGCATCCTGCGCCAGCGTGAGGATCCCGCCTTCCACAAAGCCCGCGCGCGGCTCGCGGAAGACATCGCCGCCTTGCGGGCGCTCGCCGGCTTCGATGTCGAAGGCCTGTACCTGCGCCTCTCGGCACTCACGGCCGGCATACCCGCCATTGCCTTTACCGAGCCGCGACTGCCCGCCCCGGACGCTGCGCCTGCCGAGGGTGCCGCCGCCCCCGCGCAAGACTGGCTCGACCGCGCCGAGGCGCTGCTCGAACGCTACATCGCCATCCGCCACGACGCGCCTGCCGCAACGCCCCTGCCCACCGCAGATGAGGAAGCCGCACTGCGCGCCAACCTGCGCCTGTTGCTGGAACAGGCGAAGCTCGGGCTGCTGGCAGGCGAGCAGAAGGTCTATGCCGGCGCCCTCTCCGACGCGCAGGAGCTGCTTCGCACGGGCTTCGGCACCGAGCCCGCGGCGAACCGCAGTTTCCTCGAGGAGGCCGAGCGTCTTGGCGGCCAGACCATCGCGCCGCAGATGCCCGATCTGGCGGACTCCCTGGCCGCGCTCCGGGCAGCTGCTTCTTCCGGCGGCGGGGGCTGAGACCGGTGCGGCGCGCCTTCCTGATGCTGTTGCTCGTCCTGCTGGCCGCGGGAGCACTCGCCTGGCTGGTGCGCGCGGATGCGGGCTATGTGCTGCTCCAATATGGCCAAACGCGCATCGAAACCACGCTCTGGTTCGGCCTGCTGCTGCTGTTCGCGCTGCTGCTGCTGATGCTTCTCTTCGCGCGGCTCTGGCGCGGCCTCTCCGGGCTGTGGCGGCGCGTGCGCGGGCACCCTGCGGGCAGTGCCGGCCACATGAGCCGCGACCGTACCGCACAGGGGCTGCGCGCCTACTTCGAGGGCGACTGGGAGCGTGCGGCGCGTCTGCTCGCGCGGGGCGCCGAGCGCTCGCCCTATCCCCTCGCCAACCATCTGCTTGCCGCCCGTGCCGCAGCGGCGCGCGGTGATGCGACGCTCGCCGAGGGCTTCCTCGCGCTTGCGGCGGAATTGCCCGACGCAGCCGCGGCGGTGAGCGTGGAGCGCGCGCGCGTGCAGGTGCAACTCGGCAACCCTTCGGCGGCCGTAGCTGCGCTGGGGGATGGTTCCACCTCCTCTGCTGCGCGTGAGTTGCTCCTCCAGTCCCTTGCGCGGATCGGCGATTGGGAGCGCGTATCAGCCTTGCTGCCGGATGCGCGCCGCGAGCGCTTGCTGCCCGAGGCTGCGCTGGACGAATTCGAGGAGCGGGCGTTTCTCGCGCGCTCGGTCAAGGCGGACGCCGTCGCACTTCGCCAGCGCTGGGACTCCCTGCCGCAGACGCTGCAGCGCAAACCGCCCCTGCTCGTGCGCCAGGCCCGCGCGCTCTCTGCGGCGGGCGCCGGAATGGACGCGCTGGAACTTCTGGTATCCGCTATCACGCGGGAGTCTTCGCACGAACTCGTGGAGGCCCTTGGCCAACTGCCGGTAAGCGACGCGAACAAGGCATTCGCCCGCGCCGAGAAACTCCTCGCCTCGCACCGCGAGGACGCGGTAGCGCTGCTCGCCCTCGGTCGACGAGCGGCAGCGGCAAAGCTCTGGGGCAAGGCGCGGGATTACCTCGAAGCCAGCCACGCACGCGCCGCACGTCCCGAGACGGCCGAGCTGCTCGCACGCGTGCGGGAGCACACTGGCAGCAGCCGTCCCGCGTAGCGGCAGGCCATAACCTGTCCCTTGTCGGAGCGGGCCATGCCCGCGATACCTCCCCGTTGGAGCGGGCCATGCCCGCGACCTGTGAGGCCGGAGCACCCGCACTTGAGCCCGAGGCCCCTTCCCGCTCGCTCCCGCCC
>CAIXOY010000497.1 GCA_903921135.1 uncultured Gammaproteobacteria bacterium | reverse complement strand
TTTCCTTCGGCGGCACGATGAGCATCGAGACGCCCTTTCCCTACAGTTTCACGGCGAAAGCCCTGCTTGCGGAGCTCGGTATCGACGCGTCGAGTTTTCCGCGATACGAGCGCCCCGGGCGTGTGGAAGGGCTGGGTGCCGGCGTGTTTTTCAACGCCGGGGATTTTCGCGCTGACCGACTGGTTGCGGGCTTCGGTGAGCGTCCATGGCAGGCCTTCTTCGACGAGGCGCCGCTCAGCGCGCGGATGCGTGAGGATCTGCTCCGTGTCCACGCCGCGCAGACCGACTACCTGCCGGAACTGGACGCGATGGCGAAGGCCCGTGCGCTGCAGCACATGAGCTATGCCACCTATCTCACGCAGCACGTCGGTATCGCGGAGGAGAGCCTCGCGTTCTTCCGCGGGGACGGTTTCCGCAACAACATGCGCGTCGATACCTGCCCGGCGTTCGTGGCCTGGCGTCTGGGTGCTGCGGGCTTTGCGGGGATGGAGATTGCCGCCGAGCCTCTGGTGCACTCGGATTACTTCCACTTTCCCGACGGCAACGCGAGCATCGCGCGCCTGCTCGTGAACAGGCTCGTACCGGCGAGTTTCACTGCACTGCACGGCCCGGAGTCGATCGTGCTGGTGCCGCTGGACTATGCGGCGCTCGACCGCCCCGACGCTCCCGTGCGCATCCGGCTGGAAGCCACTGCGCTCCGCGTGGAGCACATCGGCACACCGGACCGGGCCACCGAGCGTGCGGTACGGGTGGTCTACATGAAGGAGGGCCGTCTGAGGCAGGTCACCGCTGCCAACGTGATCCTCGCCTGCTTCAACAACATCGTTCCCTATCTGGTGCCTGCCTTGCCCGCGGATCAGGGCGAGGCGCTGCGTTACGCCTCGAAGGTGCCGATGATGTACAGCAGCGCACTGGTGCGGAACTGGAAGCCCTGGCGCAAGCTCGGCGTGCGCGAGATCAGCGCTCCGAACGGTTTCCACACCCGCGTGCAACTCGACACGCCGATCAGCATCGGTGGCTACGAGAGCCTGCGCTCGGAGGACGAACCTGCCGTGATCCAGATGTTCCGCAACTGGAACAAGCCCGGATTGCCGCGCCGCGAGCAGCACCGTGCAGGCCGCACAGAGATGCTGGCAACGCCGTTCGAAACCCTGGAGCGCGAAACACGCAGCCAGCTGAACCGCATGCTGGGCTCTGGTGGTTTCGATGCCCGGCGCGACATCCTCGCGCTCACCATCAACCGCTGGCCGCACGGTTATTCCTACACCTATGACACGCTGGGCGATCCCGACATGCCCGAAGCGCAAAGGCCGCACGTGCTGGGGCGCAGGCCTTTCGGGCGGATCTCCATCGCCAATGCCGATGCGGGCGCCGCTGCCTTCACCAACGTGGCGATCGATCAGGCCGAGCGGGCCGTGCAGGAGTGCCTCGCCAGCCGTGGAATGGTTTGATCGGCAACCTGTTGCACCGCGAAGGCGCACCACGGTGGCTGTATCCCGCCGCGTGCACCTGTACGGCGCAGCAGGATCGACTTGGCAGCCGATCCAACGGCGTTTTGCATGGCATGGACGTTGCTGAACGCGATCGCATCTCAGGAGTAACCCCCGTGCCTCTTACCTGTACGCTTTTGTCTTGCTCCGTCTCATCGCGGCATTTGCAGCTCCCGTTCGGCCCGCGAGCGTTCGCATGATCCCTTCCATGTCGGCCGACGCGGAGGCGGAACTTCAGGGCATCCTCTCGCAAGTACACGCGCAATGCGCTGCAGACACGCGCGGCGAGGTGGCGAGTTACATCCCCGAACTCTCCCTCGCCGAGCCGGATGATTTCGGCCTCGCGCTGGCCACCGTCTCGGGCCAGATCTTCACCGCGGGTGAGGCCGAGACACCCTTCACCATCCAGTCGGTCTCGAAGGCATTCACCTATTGCCTGGCGAACGAGTTGCTCGGCCCCGACGAGGTGATGCGCCACGTGGGCGTGGAGCCCAGCGGGGACGCCTTCAACAGCATCGAGTTCGATCCGACCACGGCGCGCCCCTTCAACCCGATGGTGAACGCGGGCGCCATCACCGTTGCGGGCTTGCTGTACCGCGAACTGGGGGAGGGCGCCTTCGATTTCATCCTGGAGCGCTTCTCGCGCGCGGCGGGGCGCACACTCGATATGGACGACGCCGTGTACCGATCAGAGTGCGAGACCGGTCACCGCAACCGCGCCATCGCGCATCTGCTGAAAGGCACCGGCGTACTCGGCGGCCCGGTCGACGAGGTGGTGGATCTGTATTTCCGCCAGTGCTCCATCCGCGTGACCGCGGCGGATCTCGCATGGATGTCGGTGACGCTCGCGAACCTCGGCGTGCAACCGCGCACCGACGACACGGTCTTCGATCTGATGGCAGTACGCGACACGCAGTCGGTGATGTACTCCTGCGGGATGTACAACTACTCGGGTAACTGGGGGTTTCGCGTGGGAATCCCCGCCAAGAGCGGCGTCGGCGGCGGGCTGGCAGGCGTGGTCAACCGCCAACTCGGCGTGGCGGCCTATTCACCGCGGCTCGATGCCAAGGGCAACACGGTGCGCGGAGTGGCCGCGTTCGAACTGCTCGCGGAGGAGTTGGGTATGCATGCGTTCTGTTGCACGAAGCTCGGGTCGAGCATCGTCGAGCGGTTTTTGCGCTAGGCGCCTGCACCATCAATGCAGTCACTGCGTGTGATCGGCCAACGCTCCCTGCCAGGCGCACCCTGCAACCAATCGGACCGCTGTCTGTTTGGCGGGTGTTTACACGGAGACTGCGGGCGCCACTGAGAACGCCCAAGTGCTTGAAAGGATTGGTAGCGACGAGTGGACTTGAACCACCGACCCCAGCATTATGAATGCCGTGCTCTAACCAGCTGAGCTACGTCGCCACGGGGCGCGAATTTTGTTTGCTGTGGCGGTGCAGTGTCAATCCGCACCCCGCATTTCCCTTGGCAGAAATGCCCTCGCTCAGGGCTGCGTCCCTGCGTTGGGGCAGAGACCCTCAGCTTGAAATCCACGAGGACACCGGCTGGGACAGAAAGTCGCCAAGGTCGATACCGTCACCGCCGACCAGGAGGCTGCGTTGCGGTTTGAACGCCGACGCAAAGGCCGCAGTGCCACTGTGAGCCTGTGGTGCTCTCCCGCTCTTTACCTCAAGCGACGCGAGCTTGCGGCCAGCCTTCAGCACGAAGTCCACCTCCAGCGTCCGATCGCGCCAGTAATACAGTTCGCACTCGCCGGCCGAGGCTGCGTTTGCCATGTGCGCGCCGACCGCAGATTCCACCAGTCGCCCCCAGAATTCGTGATCTGCCCGCGCCTCTGTCAATGACATCCCCGATGATGCGGTCAGAAGTGCCGTGTTCAACACCTGCAACTTGGGGCTGGATCCCCGCATCCGCGCAACATCACCCGCGTACTTCTGCAACCCGGTGACCAACCCGGCGCCGGCAAGAAGTTCGAGATAGTGGGCCAATGTGGTGGCGTTGCCAGCATCGTGCAATTGCCCGAGCATTTTGGTGTAGGACAGTGACTGACCGGAGTATCGGCACGCGAGGTCGAAGAGCCGCCGAAGCAGCGCGGGTTTGTCAACGCGGGTGAGAAGCAGCACGTCTCTCGAAATGGATGTCTCGATGAGGCTGTCGACGATGTATCGCGTCCAGCGCTGCGGCTGGCGAACGAGCGGCGCGGCGCCCGGGTAACCACCAAAGAAGATGTACTGCTCCAGAGTGAAGCCGAAAGCCTCGCGCATTTCCGCAAACGACCAGTGACCAAGAGGTAGGGTCTCGAATCGACCGGCGAGGCTTTCGGTGAGCCCGCGCGCTACGAGCAGCGGCGCAGAACCCAGCAGCACCACTTTGAGCGGAACCCGTTTGCGCGTGTCCTCGTCCCAGAGTCGCTTGACCGACTCGGACCAGCGCGGGATTTTCTGTATCTCGTCCAGCACCAACAGGCCACCGGCCTTGCCCGATCCGGTGGCCGCCACCCGCGCCAGCTGCCATTGCTGTTCAATCCACTCCATACCCCGCAGGGTGGGCTCGTCCGCGCTGGCGCTTCGCGTCGGCAGGCCTGCGGCTTCCACGACGTGCTGAACCAGCGTGCTCTTCCCCACTTGCCGAGGGCCAGTCACCACCTGTATGTGCCGGCGTGGCTCCAGCAGGCGCTCAGTCAGGATTGCCGCTTGCGGGCGTCGAAAGCTCATCCGATGAATCCACGATTTACTCAGTATGCAGAGTAAATTTACTTAGATAATCTCGTCAAACTCTGCGCATTTCTACGGGCACTTCCCGTGGCAGGAATGCCTTAACCCCCTCGCTGGAGCAGGGCAGAAAGCAGGTTCCGCAGCTGGCGCGCATGCCCCGGTATCCGCGCGTGGATTTCCCGGGCCAAGCCCTCGCGATAGGTGTGCGAACTCAGGTTCCGGTCCTGCAGCATCTGCAACCATGGCTCCTCATGTTCCAGCCACCGCAAGGCATGAGCTTGCTCGAGCGCCTGTCTCGGTGAGGCGCTGCCAAGGCCCTCCCATTCCGACAGCGCCAGCTTCACGCTCTTCCACGCGAGTTCGAAGCAGAACTCGAATCGCTGCATCGTGCCGTCCACCAGCAGAGGCGTGTCCGGCGGAAGGGCCAGCGCTTCGTCGAGCCTGTCCAGCGCACTGATCAGTTCTGCGAGTGCAAGCCGCAAGCGCCCGGAGGTCTCGCGTTCGGTGCTCATGCTGCCTCCCGGAAGAACAGTGTCACCCGCTCGTGCTCGATCTGCTGGCGGAGCGGGCTATCGGCAGGTTCCGCGTCCAGCCTTACGCAATCGACATGAAGGAGTGTGTCCGCGTCGTCCACGATATCCAGAACCGTCTGCCATTCGCGCACCCCGGCCATCGGGCAAACGATCGCCAGATCTATATCGGAGCGTTCACGATGGGTTCCGCGGGCGCGGGAGCCGAACAGGTAGATCGCCTCGACGAAGGGCAGGGCCTTCAGGCGGTCGATGAACGCGTAGTGGGGTGCCGTAGGTGTCATTGGCGAAGAGTAGCGCAACCTCAGCCATGCGTGTCCTCTCACTGTGCCTGGCGTCTTAACGCGATCCGAGGGTGAACTCTATAAGGCGCAGTTGCCCTCACATAACGGCAGGATCGCAGACCGCTGTATGTGATGATAATGTACATCCATGATCGATCTTGAGCAGATCACAGGCTTCGACTGGGACAAGGGCAATGCCCGCAAGAACCAGAAACATGGCGTGGCTCAGGCGGAGGCCGAGGAGGTCTTCTTCAACCAGCCACTGCTGTTGCTGGACGACACGCGGCACCGTGACCAGGAGGCCCGATACCACGCTCTCGGCAAGACCCTCGCCGGGAGGCTGTTGCACGTGACGTTCACACTGCGCGGTAACAGCACGCTCGTCAGGGTGATCTCGGCGCGCGCCATGCACAGAAGGGAAAGGAGCGTTTATGAGCAAGCCCCCTAAGCGGACTCCCAACTTCAGGACCGAGGCGCAGGAACGCGCGTTCTGGGAAGCCAAAGGCCGGGACTCCACCGAGTATCTCGACTGGGCCAAGGCGCGGCGCGCGGTGCTGCCCAACCTCAAGCCCTCTACCAAGACGATTTCCCTGCGTCTGCCTCAGCACCTGCTGGATTCCATCAAGGCGGCGGCAAACGCGCGGGACGTGCCCTACCAGTCGCTGATCAAGGTGTGGCTTCTGGAAAAAGTCGAGGGCTGAGCACCGCGCTCCGGGGGTGGCCACACGACTCCCGGCAAGGCCTCAGACATTGAACCTGAAGTGCACCACGTCCCCGTCGCGCAGCACGTATTCCTTGCCCTCGAGCCGCCACTTGCCTGCGTCCTTGGCACCCTGTTCGCCGTTGCAGGCGATGAAGTCTTCATAGGCGATGACTTCGGCGCGGATGAAGCCTTTCTGGAAGTCGGTGTGGATCACGCCAGCGCCCTCGGGTGCTTTGGCACCCACGGGTACGGTCCATGCGCGCACTTCCTGCACGCCGGCGGTGAAGTAGGTCTGCAGGCCCAGCAACTGGTAGCCGGCGCGGATCACGCGGTTCAGGCCCGGTTCGTCAAAGCCCAGCTCCGCCAGGAAGTCCGCGCGCTCGGCCTCTTCGAGTTCGGCGATCTCGGCCTCGAGCTTGTTGCAGATGGGCACCACGATCGCGTTCTCGGCGGCAGCCATCTTCTGCACGGCGTCCAGGTGCGGGTTGTTGCTGAAGCCGTCTTCCGCCACGTTGGCGATGTACATCGTCGGTTTGCCGGTCAGCAGGTTCAGTTGCCGCAGCAGCAGGCGTTCTTCGTCGCTTGATACCGCCAGCGCGCGTGCAGGGCGCGCCTCGTTCAGCAGCGGGATCAGCCGCTCGAGCAGGTCACGCTGTTTCACGGCTTCCTTGTCGCCACCCTTGGCCACGCGCGAGACGCGCAGTAGCTGGCGCTCGGCGCTCTCCAGATCCGCCAGCGCGAGCTCGGTGTTGATCACCTCGATGTCGTTCAGCGGGTCGATGCGGTTCGAGACGTGCACGACGTTGTCATCGCGAAAGCAGCGCACCACGTGCGCGATGGCGTCGGTCTCGCGGATGTTGGCGAGGAACTGGTTGCCGAGGCCTTCGCCTTTCGAGGCGCCGGCCACCAGGCCCGCGATGTCCACGAACTCCATCGTGGTGGGCACGATGCGCTGTGGTTTGACGATGGCGGAGATGCGGTCCTGCCGCGGATCTGGCACGGGCACGATGCCGGTATTGGGCTCGATGGTGCAGAACGGGAAGTTCTGGGCCGCGATGCCGGCGCGCGTGAGCGCGTTGAAGAGGGTGGACTTGCCCACGTTGGGGAGGCCGACGATGCCGCAGTTGAATCCCATGTCTCACTCGACCTTGAAGCTGTTCAGTGTGTTCATGGCGATGGGCCAGTTGCCCTTCACCGCCTCTGGTAGCGCACGCAGCGCCTCGTCGATGCATCTGTCGATGCGGATCCGGTCGTCGGTTGATGGCCGCGAGAGCACGTGCGGGCTCACCCGCTCGCGGCTGCCCGGGTGGCCGATGCCGATCCGTAGCCGGTAAAACGCATTCTGGTTGCCTAGCGCCGCGATGATGTCACGCACGCCGTTGTGGCCGCCGTGCCCGCCGCCTTCCTTGAACCGTACCTCGCCGGGCGGCAGATCCAACTCGTCGTAGGCCACCAGGATCTGCGCGGGCGAGAGCTTGAAAAAGCCTGCCATCGGGCCGACGGCCTGACCGCTGCGGTTCATGAACGTCTGCGGTATCAGCAGCCGTACGTCCTGCCCGGCGAGCGTCAGCCTTGCCGTGAGCCCGTTGAAACGGGGTTCGGCTTTCAGCGTGGCATTGAAGGATCCGGCGATCTCGCGGACGAAGTCTTCTCCCGCGTTGTGCCGCGTGCGCGCGTACTCCGCCCCGGGATTGCCAAGGCCCACGATGAGTGCGAGTGGCGTGGGCACCGCTGTGCGGCCAGGGGCCGCGGGGCAGGGGACTGCACCCGCGGCCGGTTCCGGAGATTACTTCTTCTTCGCGGCGGGCTTGGCTGCAGGTGCTGCAGCTGCTGGCTTGGCGCCAGCCTTGGCAGGAGCTTTGCCAGAAGCGGCCTTGCCAGCAGCGGCGGCTGCCGCAGCGGGGTTTTCCTCGACCGGGCCGCCTTTGGTGGCCAGCACGGTTGCCAACGGCAGGTCGTGCTCCGGGCCTTGCAGCAGAGCAACGCTCTCCACGCCTTCAGGCAGCTTCAGATCCGAGATGTGCGCCGACTCGCCCACGCTGTACGGGGTCATGTCGACCTCGATGTACCCGGGCAGGTCCTGCGGGAAGCAGGTGATGTAAATCTGGTTCGCGTTGTGCTGGATCATGCCGGCTTGCAGTTTCACGCCCTGGCACTTGTCCTGGTTGATGAAGTGCAGCGGGATGTGGACGTTGATCTTGCGATCCTTGCTCACGCGCTGGAAGTCCGCGTGCATGACGACCGGCTTGGCGGGATGGCGCTGGAGGTCCTTGATGATGGCCTGCAGATCCGTGCCGTCCAACTTGATCGTCACGATGCTCGAGAAGAACGCTTCGTTCTCGAGGATCTTGACGAGTTCGCGGTGCGACAGCGAGACGGTCTGCGGCGCGTTTTCGCCGCCGTAGAGGATGGCCGGTACAAGTCCCTGGTGACGCAGGCGGCGGCTCGCACCCTTCCCCGCGTCGCCGCGCGAGACGGCATTCAGTTCGAAATGGGCAGACATGGTCTGTGCTCCTGTTGTGCGGAGTGCCGTCCCTGCGACCGGGAGCGGTTCCGCCGTGGGTTGAAAACGGAAGGGCGGATGCCCTGCCGTGTCGATCAGGCGAACATCGCGCTGATGGATTCCTCGTTGCTCACGCGGCGTACGGCCTCGGCGAGCAGCGAGGCGCTGCTCAGCACGCGGATACGGTCGCAGCCCCTGCCCTCGGCCGAGAGCGGGATGGTGTCGGTGACGACGAGTTCGTCGAGCACCGATGCCGAAATGTTGGAGATGGCCTTGCCCGAGAGCACGGCGTGCGTGCAGTAAGCGATGACGCGCGACGCGCCGTGTTCTTTCAGTGCCTGTGCCGCCTTGCAGAGGGTGCCGGCGGTGTCGACCATGTCGTCGATCACGAGGCAGGTGCGGCCTTCGACCTCACCGATGATGTGCATGACCTGCGATTCGTTGGCCTTTGGGCGGCGCTTGTCGATGATCGCGAGGTCGAGGTCGTTCAGTTGTTTCGCGATGGCGCGAGCACGCACTACACCGCCTATGTCGGGCGATACCACCAGCGCGTTTTCGTAGCGCTGGCGCTCGATGTCGTCGATGAGGACCGCCGAGCCGTAGCAGTTGTCGACGGGCACGTCGAAGAAACCCTGGATCTGTTCGGCGTGGAGGTCGATGGTGAGCACGCGGTTCACGCCTGCCTTGGCCATCATGTCGGCCACTACCTTGGCACTGATCGGTACACGGCCGGAGCGCACCCGCCGGTCCTGACGCGAGTAACCGAAGTACGGCACCACCGCCGTGATCCGCGTGGCCGACGAGCGCCGGAGCGCGTCGATCATCAGGATCAGTTCCATCAGATTGTCGTTGGTGGGGGCGCAGGTCGACTGGATGATGAAGACGTCCTTGCCGCGGACGTTCTCGTCGATCTCGATGCTGGTCTCGCCGTCACTGAAGCGGCCGATCGTCGCGCTACCGAGGCGCAGCCCCAGTTTCTGGACGATATGTTGGGAGAGTTCGGGGTTCGAACTACCGGTAAATACCATCATTTCGGGCACGTCATCGTCCCTCGTCGTCACAGGCGTTCCCGGTAGGGAGTATTGGCTGGGGCGGTAGGACTCGAACCTACGAATGGCGGGATCAAAACCCGCTGCCTTAGCCACTTGGCGACGCCCCAGGCGATTCACAATCCGAGTGCGGAGTGCACCGGTGAGCGGTCGAGGCCGAGTGCCACGAACCGCGTCCATTCCATCGGCACCGCTGCCGCTGCTTCCTGTGCTGCTTGCTCGTCTTCGAAGGCGGCGAAGACGGCGCTTCCGGTGCCACTCATGCGAGCTGTTCCGTAGCTCGCGAGCCAGGCAAGGGCCCGGGCGATTTCCGGGTTCATCCTGCTGGCGACGGGCTCGCAGTCGTTATGACCGTGGCCCCCCAAAAAGGCGGCCATTGTGATTTCGGGGGTAGAACGTGTCAATTGGGGGTCTTTGAAAATCCCGGCAGTATTCACCGGGCATCCGGGATAGATCACGAGGTACCAGCGCGCGGGCAATTCGATGGGACGGAGCACTTCGCCCACGCCCTCGGCCCAGGCGCTTCTTCCCCGCACGAAAACAGGCACATCGGCGCCCAGCGCGAGCCCCATCCGCGCGAGTTCGTCGATGCCGAGGCCACAGCCCCAGAGACTGTTCAGTGCCAGCAGTGTGGTGGCGGCATC
>CAIXOY010000496.1 GCA_903921135.1 uncultured Gammaproteobacteria bacterium | reverse complement strand
GGCACCGACCGTCTGGTGCTCGACTGGGGCACCGTTACCGGCCCGATCATCTACTGGAACGACGGTTGGGGACATTACTCCGACGAGGCGTTCAACCAGATCGACTTTGCCAACTTCGAGTCCTTCACCGTCACCGGTGGATCGGAGAGCGATGATCTGCGCGGCGGAAATTCGCTCTCGCTGTCGGACAGCCTGACGGGCGGCGGCGGCAACGACACCATCCGCAGTTACCTCGGCAATGACGTGATCGATGGCGGCGCCGGCACGGCCGACGCCTGGGTCGTGGATTACTCCTCTCTCGGCATCGATGTGGCGGTCACGCTGAGGGGCGGTGGTGTGTCCTCGCCAGTGGCGGCCTCCGGCGCGCAGGTGAGGAACATCGAGGCTCTCGGCATCGTGACGGGCGTGGGTGCCGATCTCATCAACACGAGCCTGGTGGTGGGCAACGACACCATCGACAGCGGCGCCGGCGATGACACGATCATGCCCGGCCTCGGGTTCGACGTGGTGCGCACCTACGGCGGCACCGACACGCTGATCGTCAATTACGGCGCCAAGACAGAGGACATACAGGACAACAGCCTCGATGGCTGGTGGTACCGCTACCAGGACGGGCCCGACCCGAGTGCGTCGGTGCAGTACTCGCGCTTCGAGATCGAGATATTCAACGTCACCGGCGGCGCCGGCAATGACCTGCTGCGCGGGCGCTGGGACTACGACGGCGGTGACCGTCTGGTCGGCAACGCAGGCAACGACACCTTGGCCGGATACGGTGGTACCGACTCGATCAACGGCGGCGCGGGAACCGACACATGGATCGTGGCCTACGACGAGATAAACGCACCGGTAGAGATCGACATTTCCACGCTCACGGCGACCGTGAGCACGGGCGCGGTGGTCTCGGGGGTGGAGCAGTTGATCGCCGACACCTGGCTCGGTGACGACACCATCACGGGCAATGCCGGTGTCTACAACGACCGCATCAGCACCCGCGAGGGCAACGACCGCATCACCACCGGACGCGGTGTGGACGTCGTGGACGCGGGCGCGGGCAGCGACACGCTGATCATCAACTGGTCGGCCGTCACCACCAACATCAGCCACCAGTACGATGGCGGCTGGTATCTCTACACCTCCGGCTCCGGTGATTCCGTGCGCCACTACGGTGCCGAGCAGCTGAACGTGACAGGCGGCAGCGGCAAGGACTATCTCTCGGGTTTTGGCGGCAGTGACACGCTCTCCGGCGGCGCGGGCGATGACGTGCTGAACAGCGCCCAGGGCGTGGCGAGCATCAATGGCGGTGAGGGCACCGATTACTGGGAAGCGGATGTCTCGGGGATCCTCGCGGGCCTCGTCGTGGATGCCACTGCCAGCCAGACCGTTGCACAGGGCACGGCTGGCGGCCACGCGATACGCAACATCGAGGGCCTGCGTGTCAGCAGCGGTGCGGGCAATGACAGCCTGAGCACCCGGGGTTTCTCGACCAACGACGTCATCAGCAGCAATGCGGGCAATGACACCGTTGCGGCCGGGCTCGGCTTCGACACCATCGACGGCGGCGCCGACACCGACACGCTGGTTGTCGACTACAGCAGCATGACGACGGCGGTGTCGCGCGTGTATGACGGTGGCTGGTGGATCTACACCGACAAGCTGAACACGGCCGCCGTGCGCTGGTACGGCTTCGAGACCTTCAACCTCACCGGCGGTGCCGGCAGCGATCAGCTCTACGGCGGCGCGAACAACGATGTGCTGACCGGCAACGCGGGCAACGACGTGCTGTTCGGCGGCGCCGGCAAGGACACCATCAGCGGTGGCACGGGCAACGATCGCTGGGTGGGCGACTACGGTGGTGCCACCGCCGCACTCACGCTCACCTTGAGTGCCACCGGCGCCGGCACGCTCCGCGCGAACGGCGCGATCTCGCCCACGATCTCGACGGCACTCACGGGCATCGAGAACATCACGCTGAACACGGGCGCATCGAACGACGTGATCAACACGCTTGCCATCCGCGGCGACAACGTAATCAATCTCGGCGAGGGCAACGACACCCTGAAACTCGGTGCTGGCCGGCACGTGGTCGACGGGCAGGGCCACAGCGGCATCGGCGACACGCTGGTGCTCAACTTCAGCAGTTCCACCACCGCGATCCGCCACGTCTATGACGCTGGCTGGTACAGGTTCGCCGACACGACCGGGCTGAACTCCGCACGCTATACCGGCTTCGAGATCTTCGACATCACCGGCGGGAGCGGCCACGACCGGCTCTGGTCATGGTCGGGCGATGACCGGCTCGCGGGTGGCGCTGGCAACGACGTGCTGACGGGCAACGGCGGCAACGACGTGCTCACGGGCGGAGTGGGCGATGACATCTTCGTTTACGGGAGTTACAGCAACGGTGCTGACACCATCACCGACGCGGGCGCGGGTGACACCATCCGCATCAACGGGCGCGATTTCACGGGTGCGGCGGTCACGACCGGAAATGGCACGGGCATCACCACCAACCAGGTGCAGATCAGCGTCGACGTGGCGAACAACGAAACCACGCTGTACGTCGGGAGCGACGGCACGCCCGGCGCCGATGTCACGATCCTGCTCCAGGGCACCTACACCGCCAGCGCCTTCACCTTGAGTACGCACGACATCAAGGTTACGGCGGGCTCCACGAACCCCGGCACGCCGGGCAACGATGTCCTGTCCGGCACCTCGGGCAATGACGATCTCTCGGGCGGCGAGGGCGCGGACAGCCTCTCGGGCAAGGGCGGCAATGACGTGCTGGACGGCGGTACGGGCAATGACACGCTGACCGGCGGCGCGGGCACCGATCTGCTGACCGGTGGCGACGGTGCGGACACGTTCGTGTACGCAACGATCTGGGAGAGCACCTCGGGCACGCTCTACCACGACAGCATCATGGACTTCACGTCGGGATCGGATCTGATCAATCTCTCGGCCATCGATGCCAACCCGGTGCTGGCGGGCAATCAGGCCTTTGCGTTCATCGGATCCGATCCCTTTGGCGGCAGCGCGGGAGAGCTGCGCTACGACTCCACCACCGGACTGGTGCTCGCGGACGTGAATGGCGACGGCATCACGGATCTCGAGATCTTCCTCTCGGGCGCCCCTGCCACCGTCGTGGCGGCAGATTTCATCCTCTGAGCCGCGACGTCCCGAAGGGCCGCGCTCGCTTCGGCGGGCGCGGCCTGCTGTTCATCTCGGCACCAGCTTCAGAACCCGCCCCTGCGGGCTGTCGGTGAGCAGGTACACCGCACCTTCCGGCCCCTGCTCTACATCACGGATCCGCTCGGGCGCGGGCTTCATGTCGTGCAGCAGACGCTCCTCGCCCACCACGCGGTCACCGTCGACGACGAGCCGCACAAGGCTCATCGAGCCGAGGCCGCCCACCAGCAAATTGCCTTGCCATGCCGGAAAAAGCGCACCCGTGTAAAAAATCGAACCGCTCGGGGCGATGTTCGGGTCCCAGTAGTAGGCGGGTTGCTCCAGGCCTTCGCGTGCTGTGAGCCCCTCGCGGATGGGGGCGCCGCGGTACTCGATGCCGTATGCGATGAGCGGCCAGCCGTAGTTCTTTCCCTTGCGGGCGATGTTCAGTTCATCGCCGCCCCGGGTGCCGTGCTCGACCTCCCAGAGTTCGCCGGTGGCGGGGTTGATGGCGGCGGCCTGCACGTTGCGGTGCCCCGTGGACCAGACCTCGGCGCGATGCCCCGGCATGCCCACGAAGGGGTTGTCGGACGGTACTGCGCCATCGGGCCGGATGCGCACGATCTTGCCTTGCAAGGCATCGGTCTGCTGCACGAGATCGCGGCCTTTCTCGATCTGGCGATCGCCTTGCGTGATGAAGAGCATGCCGTCGGGCGCGAAGACGAGCCGCGAACCGTAGTGCCCCGTGGACTTCAGCGCGGGCTCCTGACGGTAGATGGATGTGAGCCCCTCGAGCCGCAGGCCGCCCTCGCGCAACAGCGTGCCGCGCGCCACGGCGGTACTGCTGCGCCCGCCCGAGCGGGGTTCCGAATAGCTGAGGTACACGAGGCCGTTCGAGGCGAAATCAGGATCGATCACCACGTCGAGCAAGCCGCCCTGCGCTCGCGCATCCACCCGCGGTACGCCCGCGATGGGTGCGGACAGTTCGCCGCTGGCAGAGACCAGGCGCAGGCGCCCGGGTCGCTCCGTCACGAGCATCTCCCCGGACGGCAGGAAGGCGAGCCCCCACGGGTAGTCGAGCCCTTTTGCCACGGTGACCACATCGAAAGCGGCGGTGGACTTTTGCTCCGGCGCACGCGTCTGGCCCGCGAACGCGGGCTTCTGCTGCGGCGCATTGGGCGGCTCGGCGTGCAGCTCCCCGGCCGCGCGTGCAGCGTGTGGTGCTGCGCCCAGCGAGAGCGCGAGGGCGAGGGCGAGCGTGGCAGTGGCGAGTGCGGTGCGGATCATGCGGGGGTTCCTTTGAGGCTGTCGGCGCGGATCACACCACGCCCCGGAATCACAGGCAAATCGAGCGCGGACAGGATGCCCGGCGCCGCCGCACACACGGCAGGAATCGCGTTGAACACACGCATGCCCGTGGCCAGACAACCGCCCCCGTTGCCATCGCCCGTGTCGGCATCCGAGAGCACGGTCTCTTGCAGGATGTTGGGGCGGCCGATGATCTCGACGCGGTTGGCGTGCGTCTCGTCGATGCGCGGGCGTGGCCATTCGGGCGCGGCGTCGGGATACAGGCGGTGGATGTGGTCGATGATGATGCGCGGCTCGCCATCGACGATGCCCTGCAGCTCGATGCGGTGCGCCGCGGCCTCGCCCGGCAGTACGCGGCCCTGCGCGAAATCCACCGCGCGGTCACCCGTCCAGCGTGTGTAGTTCTCCTGCGTGCGCTCGATCTTCACGCCCACGGCCTGCGCGATCATGTAGAGCGGCCCGCCCCAGATGCCGGTCATCATGCCCGGGTTGGCTTGCAGCGGTGGTGTTTCGTCCATGCGCGTGTAGAGCCCCATGAAACGCAGGCTCGCCTGATCCGGGTAGCTGCCGCCGTCGATGAACTCCGTGGTGCGCACGCTGCTTACCTGGCCGCAAAGGCCCAGCAGCGTCATCGGGAACAGATCGTTCGCGAAACCCGGATCGATGCCGTTGCTGAGGAAGCTCGTGCCGCCCGCCTCGCAGGCGCGCTGTATGCGCTCGCGGTATTCCGCCGGGATCAGCGGCGGGTAGTGGAAGATGCCCATGCTGGTATCGACCACGTTCTTGCCTGCGCGGAGCGCCGCCTCGATGTTCGTCATGTTCTCTTCGGCGTGCATCATGTTCGGGCCGAAATAGGCCACCGCATCTGCAGGCCGCGAGAGCACCTCTGCGGCATCACGCGAGGCGATCACGCCCGTGCGCGGCATGCCCACGATATCGCCCACATCGAGCCCGTCTTTGGCCGGGTCGTGTACCAGAACGCCAGCCAGTTCGAAGGCGGGGTGGCCGATAAGGCTTTTGAGCACGGCTTTGCCGACGAAGCCGGTGCCCCAGAGGATTACGCGGTGCATGGGTGGGGGTCCTTGAGTGCGGTGGTCGTGGCCCGGTATTGGGGCGTCGACGGCAATATGCCAGACGGGGGAGAGGAATCGGAACCCGGATTGCCCGTCAAAACGGCCGACTGCGCGGGAGGTGCTTGAAATGTGTGGTCATGCGTCGGGTAGTGGACGAATGCGAATGCTGCCTTCCTCGACCACTACAAACTGCCCGGCAAATCGACTCGGCACCGCCAGCAAT
>CAIXOY010000495.1 GCA_903921135.1 uncultured Gammaproteobacteria bacterium | reverse complement strand
GTGCCGCGCTGCTGCTGCGCAACACCGCTCTTTTGTGTGTCTTGCTGATGGCCGTGACGATGCCCGCCTCATCGCCCGACGTGGGCAGCATTGCCGGTGCCATCGTGTTGCTGCTCGCATGGTCCGGCGTGAATGCGGTGATTGCCGCGACGCAGTGGCCACATGATGACTGAACCCGACTGACCCGATCCGGACGAGGACGCTTCAATGGCCGATACAGACATCGATATACAGGATGGCGTAGCACTCATCCGTTTCCTGCGCCCGGAACGCATGAACACGTTTTCCCCGGGCATGGTCGCCGAACTGGGCGAGCACTACCGTGCCTGCGATGCTGATCCGTCGGTGCGCGTTGTTGTGCTCACAGGCAGCGGCACCGCCTTCTGCGCGGGCGCCGACATGAGCGACGCCGGAGTGTTCGTCGCAACCGGTGATGGTCCACCGGTGTCCTCCTGTCCCCTGTCGTTCCAGGCGTGGGACCTGCGCAAGCCCGTCATCGCGGCCTGCAATGGTCATGCGATAGGCATAGGCCTCGGCATCGCGTTGCAGTGCGACATGCGCGTTTTTGCGATTGAAGGCAAGTACGGCGTGTTGCAGAACCGCAGGGGCGTGGTGGCCGATTTCGGTGTCGAGTACCTGCTTCCCCGCATCACCGGACTCGAACGTGCTTTCGAGTTGCTGGTGCGCGGGAACAGGCTCGACGGCGTGGAGGCGCGTGAGTGGGGTCTGTGCGCGCGCGCCGTTCCGGCTGAGGAAGTGCTTCCGCTTGCACTCGGGATCGCGCAGGACATGGCAAGGAACTGTTCGCCGCTCGTGATGGGAATGCACAAGCGATTGCTGATGAGAGGGCTCGACATGCCGCGTGAGGAACTCGTGGCTCTCGAGACCCGCGCCCTCGCGTTCAGCATGCGTTGTCCGGACGCGCGTGAGGGCGGTGAGGCCTGGGCCGGGAAGCGCAGTCCGCAGTGGCGCGACCTGCAAGAGGGTGACTGGCCGGAGTTTCTCTAGCTGCCCGAAGGGGCCTGTGGTCGCAGCGGCATGCCTGCTGCGGGACGTACGAACAGCGCCTCGCATTCAGCGGTGAGCGCGCCGTCGGCATGAAGCTGCGCGTGGACGACCGTCTTGCGTCCCTCGGTGCGCTGGAGCGTCCCGCTGAAGTGCAGCTCCACGTGCAGTGGCGTGCGGCGGTGATAGCGCACCGAAAGCGTTCCGGTCATGCCCGGTTGCCCGCCGAGTGCTTGCGCGATTCCCATGAACTGGTCGAACAGGGCGGCGACCACTCCGCCGTGAACAGAGCCTGGCGGGCCTTCGTATGCCCATCCGAGCGTGGCCCTGCCGTGTGCGCGACCGTCTTCGAGCCAGACGTTCAACGGAGGCGCAAGCGGATTGCTCATGCCCGAGAGCGGATTGAGTTCGTGCGCGAGCTGACGGAAGTTTCCGTGCCCCCCTGCTTCGACGAAGGCTGTCCTGCCGGCAAGTCGGGGCAAGGCATCGAGATCTTGCGTGACGTTCTCCAGGCGGATGGCGAGGGACTCCAGCACGTCGACGGCTGGCGAGCTGCTCACCAGGATGTCGCTCAGCACGCGCAGCGCTGACGCTACCCGCCTCTTTGCCTGCCATTCCGCGCTGATGGCCGGAGTGATCTCCTCGCTCGCGAAGGGATCGATACTGCTGTCCGACATGTGCGCGCTCCGCTCCGTAGTCACGGCATTCTGGATGCCGTCCGGAGCCAGATCAATGCATACTCCCGCCCATGCAGACCGAGCCCGCCAGCACTCCCGACACCCGCGCGCGCCGCGCCGATATCGTGCTCGTCTTCGTCGTCGCCGTTGCGGTGATGCTGGCGATCGGCAGCGTTGTAGAAGACGCGGCAAGCCTGCCGGAGGGCGCCTTCGCGAGCGTGAACGGAGAAGCGCTTCCCGTTGCGCAATTGCAGGGCGTGCTGCAGCGCCTCGGCGAACAGCTTGATCACCGGCCGGGTGCTGCCGAGCGCGCGGAGGTTGTCGCGCGGCTCGTCGACGAGGAGCTCCTGTTGCAGCAAGGCCTGGCGCTCGGTCTGGTGCGTGCAGATACGCGCCTGCGCTCCCAGCTCGTGCAGGAGGTAATCCGCCAGGCGGTGGCAGAGAGCGCTTCCGCGCCGGTCGCTGACGCGGATGTGCGGGAGTTCCTCCAGCGCAATGCCGGGTATTTCCGTCGCCCGGACAGATTCGTTATCGAACGGCTCCGCTTTACCAGTCGAGAAGATGCCGCGCGTGCCGCTGGCGCTGATGCAGCCGCACTTGCCCGCGGTACGCGTGATGACACCTTGCCGGCAACACCCCTTTCCGAGGCAAGGTGGCGCGATCATCTCGGCTCTGCCCGCGCTGCGCGCGTGGTGGCATTGCCTGTTGGTGGCGTCGTGGCGGAGTCCGGCGCCGCGCTGTTGCGGCTCACGGCGCGTGTTCCCGGC
>CAIXOY010000494.1 GCA_903921135.1 uncultured Gammaproteobacteria bacterium | reverse complement strand
CCATCCCCTGTTCCCCGCACCGCCGCTGGCGAAGGTTATGTCGACAGGTTCCGCGGCGGCATGCTGTTTCCGCAGCCCGATGCCTGCGAGGCGGTCTGCCAGTTGCGCGGCAAGACGTTTCCCGAGGGCAAGATCCCGCCCGTTCCCGTGCCGGGTTGCGACCGTGCCCGCTGCGACTGTCAGGTCCACACCGTCGTCGGTCGCAGGCGTGGTCCGCGGCGGGTGCAGTCCGATCGCCGGGAGGACATACGCCTCGACGAGGACAGACGCGCCGGTGGTGAGCGCCGCGAGGGCTGAATCCGCGCTTCCGGCGTCCTCGTATACGGTCTGTCCATGTGTGCGTCCTGCGGCAGACGCGAGATTGTCAGCGCAGGATCGATCACATAGGCTCTCCGGTCATCCAACGCAGGCCCGCGCGGCAATGAAGCCCCGGCCGGTTTGCCGTCCCGCAGGAGTTCCACCAGATGAAATCGGCCGCTGTCGGGCAGGAATATGTCCTGCGCAAAGACAACCGCAACCTGAACCACATCCCGGGCGCCTACGGCTTGCCCTACCTCGGTTTCATGATCCCGCTGCTGAAGGATCCCTACGCGGTCCTCAAGGCCCACTACGATCGTTACGGCGCGGTGTCTCGTTCGCGCCTCACGGGCCAGAACATGGTCTGGGCCCTGGGCCCGGAGTACAACCGCGAACTGGTCATGGACCCGCAGCAGCTCTACTCCGCGCGCATGGGCTACGACGCGCCGCTGGGAGATTTCTTCTCCGGCGGTTTGCTGGTGCGGGATTTCGCCGAGCACAAGTTCCACCGTCGCATCATGCAGTCGGCCTTCAAGACCAGCTCGATGCAGCACTACATCCACAGCGTGAACACGCTGGCCTCGCGCACCACGCGGGAGTGGCCCTCTCTGGATGGCTTCCATTTCTACCCGCAGATCAAATCTCTGCTGCTCGAGATCGGCGCGCGTGTATTCGTAGGCGTGGGCCTCGAGAGCGACATCGAGCACCTGAACAAGGCCTTCCTGGACATGATGGCGGGCACGCTCGCGATCATCCGCAAGGACTGGCCGGGGCTCGGGCTGACGTATCGGCGGGGCATGGAAGGGCGCAGGGCGCTGGAGCGCTACTTCGAGGGCCTGGTTCCGGCCAAGCGCAACGACGACGGCATGGACATGATGAGCCACTTCAGCCGCGAGCGCAGCGAAGACGGCGAGCTCTACCCTGACAAGGTCGTGGCCGACCACCTGATCTTCCTGCTGCTCGCCGCGCACGACACCACGACCAGCGCGCTCACCATGGGCAGCTATTACCTCGCCCGTCACCCGGAGTGGCAGGACCGTCTGCGCGCGGAAGTGCTCTCGCTTGGCGATACCCTGAACTACGAGGACATGGGCCAGAACGCCCCGCTGCTTGAGCAGACCTTCCACGAGATCCTGCGCATGCACCCGCCGGTGCCGCAGATGATGCGTCGCACCATCCGCGAGACGGAACTCGGCGGTTACCGCGTCCCGGCCGACTCCATGGTCGCCATCTCGCCGATCTTCTGCCACCGGATGCCCGAGTACTGGAAAGAGCCGCACAGCTTCGATCCCGACCGCTTCGGGCCCGAGCGCCAGGAGCACAAGCAGCACCCCTATCTCTGGGTGCCCTTCGGCGGTGGCGCCCACAAGTGCATCGGGCTGCACTTCGCCGACATGCTCTTCAAGTGCGTGCTGGCCGAGATGCTCCGCAACTTCCGCTTCAGCCTGCCGGCGGGTTACGCGGATCCTCCCGCTATCATGCACTTCCCCTTCGCCAAGCTGATGGACGATCTGCCGCTGCGTCTGGAGAGGCTCTCCCATGGCTGAACACGTTCGCCTGTTCCTGCTCGGCGCCTGCCTCCTTGCGGCGCACGCGGTGCATGCCTTGCAGGCGGGCGATCCGCTGCCACCGCTCGAAGTGGCAAAGCTCGGCGAGGTCCTGGTCGAGGGTGAAGAGAGCAGCTTCCGCCCGTGGCAGAGCGGGGCGCTGTCGGACCGCTTGCACATCGTCCAGTACATGGCCGCACGCATGTCGGCGCGCAAGCTGAGCAAGCCCTTCACCGACCGGCTCGAGAAATCCGGTATCCCTTACGCCCGCTATCACATCAGCACGGTCGTGAATCTGGACGATGCGCTGTTTGGCACCCGCGGGATGGTTCTCTCCGAACTCCAGAAGAACAAGCGCAAGTACGCGCTCTCCACCATCGTGGCGGACGAGAGCGGGCGTGGTCGCGAACTCTGGGGGCTGCAGGAATCTTCCAGCGCCGTGATCATCCTCGATACAGCAGGCCGCGTGGTCTACTTCCACGAAGGTGCCATGCAGGAGGAAGACGTCCAGCGAGCGCTGGCTGTCGTGCGCGGTGATGGCGCGGTTGCCGGGGCGCGCTGAGAGCGTCACTGCGCGGCGCCCTGCGCTACGGCGCCTGTTCTTGCTGTGTGCGCTTGCGCTGCCCTGCGTGCCAGCCGCCGCTCGCGCGGATCCCACCCGTGATGCCGAATCCGCGTTCCTGCAGCTGCGGGAGCTCGGCGACCGCATCCGTACCCGCGAGGCGCGTGGACTCGATGCCACGGACGCGAGACGGGCCTATCCCGCGGCTCTTGCCGTCTTCCGCACCCGTTTGCCCTTGGCAACGGGAGAGGCAGCGTCGCAGATGCAGGGCGCTCTGGCCCGGAACGAGCTCGAAGAGCCGCCGGCCGCAGTGTCCGCTCCCGCGAGTGCCCCGGATTGCCGGGCCCCTCTGCCACCCTCGGCCACACTCACCGAACTGGGCACGCACAGCTATGCCTGCTACAGCGCGGCTGCGACGGCCATTCCTGTCGATGGTCGCCTCACGGATCGCCTGAGCCTGCTGAAGGACATCGCGGGTTCGGACGATCCTGCGCGCCGGCGCCACCTGTTCCTCGCCATGGAGCCGATGTTCCGCACGATGGACGGCGATGGTGGCAAGCAGAGCCCCTTCCGCCGCATGCAGCCGATGGTGGCAGCACAGTGGCGTGGCGGCCTCTCGCCGGTGCGGGAGAACATGCTTGCGCTGGGTGTCGATGAGGCGCTGCTGGAGCCTTGGCTTGTCTCCATCCTGCAGGCGTGGAGCGAACTCACTGCCGGCAGCATGCTCGAGCCCTGGGACTACGAGCACGCGGGCAACCCCGTCGAGCGCGTGTTGGGTGATCGCGTGCCGCACGCGCGGCTGCGCGAGATCAACGATGCCTTCCATGCCAGTCTGGGCGCAGATGTCGCGAAGCTCGGCATCGGTTACGACATCGAGCGTCGCCCCGGCAAGACGGCCGTCGCGTTCACGGATTTCGGCGCGCGCCCCGGGCGTCTTGCCAGCGGCGACTGGTCTACCGGCCAGCCCTGGGTGATCGCGGGCTACGCCACCGGTGGCATCGGCAACCTGAACGAGTTGCTGCACGAGACCGGACACGCCATTCACATTGCTGCCATCCGTACATCGCCCGCTTTTGCCGACTGGCCCGACAGCACGGCCTTCACCGAGGCATTGGCGGAACTGGTATCGCAGGAGGCCTACGAACCGGCGTGGCAGCAGCGCTGGCTGGGGCAGGCGGCCAGCGTGCAGGACAACCTCCGCAGCCGCTATGCGGGCATCGTGCTGGACGTGGCATGGAGCCTGTTCGAGTTGCGGGTCTACGCCGATCCTGCCGCCGACCCCAACCGCGTCTGGAGCGACATCTGCGCGCGTTATCTGCACGTGAAGCCACACCCCGAACTCGCCTGGTGGGCACGCCGCGGACAGTTGCTGGACAGTCCGGGCTACATGCTGAACTACGGGCTGGGTGCGATCCTCGCCGCGGATATGCGCGCCCGGGCCCTGGAATTGCGCGGGCCGGCGAGTGCGGAGGATCCGGGTTACTACGCGTGGCTGTCGGAGCGCCTGTTCCGCTTCGGGCGGGAAAAAACCTCAGGCGAGGTGCTGCGGGAGTTTCTGGGCAGGGCACCCGATCCGCGCGCGCTGCTGGCCGATATGCGCCGCTCGACGGCGACTGACGACCAGACTACTTCCGGCTCGCCTCCACACCCAGCCACTCCCGCAGACGCGGATCGCGCTCCAGGCCGCTGACCAGCGAGGCGCCCGCATCACGCAGGCCCACGATGGTGGCGGCGCGGATGGCTTCTTCGTCCGAGGTGAGAAAGGCAGTAGGCGTCTTGCCATAGGCGGTGAACTGCCAGTGGCCGATCTCGGTGCCCTTGGCGTCGAGGATCCCGAGATCGTATTTCACCCAGATCTCGAAAACCTTGGCTTTGGTGTCGGAGGGGAGGGCGAACTGGAACTCCGCCACGGTCGGTACGATCACGGCCGAGAGCCCGGCCTTGCCGCCGGTTGGTGAGTCGAGGACGTCCACCCCCGAGAACAGCCCTCCCAGCAATTCCGTGAAGACCTGCGTCTGCGGCGGCCCGATGCTGATGGTCCATTCCTGCCCCGCGGGGCCCGGGCGTTTTTCCTTGTAGGTGTAGCTGGAAAACTCCGGCGGAAGGTACAGGCCGACGCGCACCGGCAGCGGCTCGATCAGCGGGCGCGGGAATTCCTCGAGCGCTTTCATCTGCACCACCCGCGGCCCGCAGGCGGCGAGCAGCGCGGCAAGGACGAGCAGCAGCAGCCGTGTTCGCATGGGAGCGGTATCAGGGCGGTTGGGAATCCCGATCATAGAATCATTCCCCGTCGCCCTCCAAGTGTGTACCGCTGCTGACTCAGCGGTAGTCGTTCAGTCCCACGAAGGTGCCGTTGTTCTTCCACGACAGATCGCGCATCAGCGTCGCGAAGCGGATGCCCGTGATCTGGTACTGCGCGGGGTTGGCGAACTGCGTGGGGAAGCCCACGGCGTGTATGCGCACGAGCCGCTCGCCCTCGGCGCCCTCGCGGTTGATCTTGTCTACCACGTCGATCACCTGCTCGATGGAATTGCCGGTGAATTCGTCCCCGAGCACGTAGAGGCTGATCTTGCGCCCGGGCTCGTAGAAGGTGCGGATCGCGTGGACGATGCCCTCGACGGGGCTGCTGTTGGAGTAGGGGTTCCAGCTCGCGAAACGCTGGATGATCGCCTTGCGCCGCGCGGGCGTGTCGGGGATCCACTGCCCGCGGTAGCTCGAGAACATGTAACCGCCCTCGTCGTCCAGCACCTGTATGCCTTTCACCTGCGGGTAGAGGTCGAGGATGTTGATCATCTCCTGCTGCGCCCGTGGCCAGGCGTAATTGAACATGCTCCCCGAGGTGTCGATGATGAAGATCACGTACTCGCTGTCGACAGGGATGCCGCCGATGGCGTCGTTCCTGCGGCTGCCCTCAGAGCCCAGCAGGCGTTTCATCTCGTCGGTGAGACGCTGCTTCGCTTTCTCGAGCTGGCCGACAAGGCGGGCGTTCAGTTCGGCGTCGCTGTCGCTCGCCGCGAATTCGCCCTTGATCGAGGAGAGTTCGCGCTCGAGACGCGCCACTTTCTCGATCACATCCGACAACTGTTCCTGCTTCGTGGTGAGATCGCGGTTCAGCACCACGGAGTCTCCGCGCAGCCGGTGCAGTTGCTCCTGCAGCGCTGCGATGCGCGACTCGAGGTCGCGCGTGCTCTCCTCCAGCACAATCGGCTCGGAAATCCGCGTGATGATGAGCAGAAGGATGATCGCCCCGAAGCCGCAGCAGATCACGTCCAGAAAAGAGAGACTGAACTCCTCCGGAGCGCGGCGCTTGCTCACGGCCAGTCCCTCGCCGGAGCCAGGAAGGAACCGCGTGTCGACACGGCGAGTTGCCACAGTGCAGAGGCCGCCATCGGGTCGCCTTCCATCGGCGCGAGGATCACGTTCACCGGAATGCCGCGCGGCAGCTTGTCGAGCGCCTGGTTGAAGAGCTTCTGGCGGTCCCGGCCGCTCACCCTGGAGGGGCCACCGGCCGTTGCACCCTGCGTGGGCAGGCCGTCGGTGATGAGGTAGATGTTGTCCGGGGGCGGGGACATGCGTGCCGCCACCTCGAAGGCGTTCGCGAGACTGCTGCCCTCTGCGGGCACCAGCTTCTGCAGCCGGTCCACGACGCCGTTCAATTGCTCACGGTCGGAGACTTTCAGCCACTTGCCCGCGGTGCCGTCCAGCACCGGCGTTGCCTGCGTGTTGAAGGCATAGACCTGGTACTGGCTGGTCTGCGGGAGCTGGGTGCTCAGCCAGTCGACCGTCGCCACCGCGCGCTGCCACTTCGCCGAGCGCAGTTGCACGGGTGCTGGCATGTTGCGCAGGCGGATGATGTTCACGAGGCTGTAGTCGAGCATGCTCGCGGAGCGGTCGAGCAGCACGAGGATGCGCTGACCACCGAGCTTCAAGCCGGTGAGGTACTGGCGATCACCGTCGCCGCGGAACTGCCGTGCGTCCTGGCCGCGCTGCTTTTCGCCCTCGGCGCGCAGCCGTTCGTTGTTCTGCTCCAGCTGCTTCAGGTCGGCCTTCAGGCGGTTCACGTGCTCGCGTTGTGCGAGGGTGTCGTCCTTGCCCTCTGCCACCTCGTCGCGGCGCTCCTCGATCTGCGAGAGGATCACGGCAGAACGGCCCTGCGCCTCGGCCAGCGACTGCTCGACCATGGCGATGGTGTTGCGCAACTCCGCCAGATCTTCCGTCCCGTCCTTCACCTCCCGTTCCAGGAAGGCCACCTCGCCGCGCAGTGCGCTGCTCTGCTGCTCCACCTGCTGCTCCTGACGGTGGTCGAGGATCAGGTAGAGAAGGATGGTCGCGCCGAAGCCACAGGACATCACGTCCAGGAAGGACAGGCTGAAGATGGTGAAGTCGCGTCTACGCGGCATCGCCGTCGGCCGACACCTCGGCCACGAAAACCAGCGTCTCGTCCTCTATGCCGAGCCGTGAGCCTGCGCGGACCTGCACGCGGGCGGGCACGGGAAGACCGTCCATCCGGAGCAATACCCCCGACGCAGGGGACACATGCCAGTCCCCGCCCACCTGCTCCAGCCCGCAGCGTGATCCTGCGCTGACCGTGTGCGACAGGCGCCAGCCCTCGGCCGCGTTGCCGAGGAGATGCAGTCGCTGGCCCTGCAAGCGCAGCGCCTGACT